>NZ_QODJ01000009.1:0-122251 GCF_009935965.1 Pseudomonas sp. L13 | reverse complement strand
CGTTCTTAAACCTTACGATGAACCAGTTTGATGCGCGACAGCGCTATGTCGGAGACTTAGTGGGGCCTCCCACATTGATCCAGTTCCAGGCCATAGATCCTCACCAGCCCCTTGTTGGATCCTTAGCCCCCTTCCTATAATCCCAGCGGCTTACCCAAGCCCCGCCCGGCCGCGTGCTACCCGCACCCAGCGTGTCCTGGCACCGCCTTACCATGTCCGACCGGTGCTTGCTCCCATCCCGAGCCGCCCCGCGCACAGCCCTGATCCCTGGGTGTTCGACCAATAATAATCCGCGTCCAAACGCGCAATAACCGTCAGGGATAACGTCATGAGCACCACCTACCAAGAGGCCGCGAGCGCCGCCCCAGCCAACTCGACTGCCCGCGTTGCCACCGCGAGCATCGTCGGCACCGCCATCGAGTTCTACGACTTCTACATCTACGCCACGGCCGCAGCCCTGGTGATTGGCCCGGTGTTCTTTCCGCAGACCTCCGGCACCGCACAGATGCTGGCGTCGTTTCTGACCTTCGGAATCGCCTTTATTGCCCGCCCGTTGGGGTCGGCGTTGTTCGGCCACTTCGGCGACCGTATCGGCCGCAAATCCACCCTGGTGGCTTCGCTGCTGCTGATGGGCGTGTGTACCACCTTGATCGGCTTGCTGCCGGGCTACGACAGCATCGGCGCCTGGGCGCCGATCCTCTTGTGTGTCTTGCGCTTCGGCCAAGGCCTGGGCCTGGGCGGGGAATGGGGCGGCGCGGCCTTGCTGGCGACCGAGAACGCGCCCAAGGGCAAGCGCGCCTGGTTCGGCATGTTCCCGCAACTGGGCCCATCGATTGGCTTCCTGGCGGCCAACGGCTTGTTTCTGATTTTGGCCATGAGCCTGAATGACGAACAGTTCCGCAGCTGGGGCTGGCGCATTCCGTTCATTCTCAGCGCCGCGCTGGTGATGGTGGGCCTGTATGCGCGCCTCAAACTGCATGAGACGCCGGTATTCGCCAATGCCGTGGCCAAGGAAAAACCGGTGAAAGTGCCGCTGGTGGAACTGTTCAGCCAGCATTGGCTGCCGGTACTGCTGGGCGCCGCGTCGATGGTGGTGTGCTACGCGCTGTTCTATATCACCACGGCGTTTTCGTTGAGCTACGGCGTTTCCACCTTGGGCTACAGCCGTGAAACCTTCCTTGGCCTGCTGTGTTTCGCGGTGCTGTTCATGGGGCTGGCGACACCATTGGCCGCCTTGGCCAGTGATCGCTACGGGCGCAAGCCGGTGTTGATCGTCGGTGCGGTCCTGGCGATTCTGTCGGGCTTTACCATGGAGCCGCTGCTGACCCATGGCTCCACCTGGGCCGTGGCGCTGTTTCTGGCGTTGGAGCTGTTTTTGATGGGCGTGACCTTCGCACCGATGGGTGCCCTGCTGCCGGAATTGTTCCCGACGCGTGTGCGTTATACCGGCGCTTCGGCGGCGTATAACCTGGGTGGGATCGTAGGGGCCTCGGCGGCGCCGTTCTTCGCGACCAAGCTGGTGGCGATGGGCGGGCTGAGTTATGTCGGTGGGTATGTGTCGGCGGCAGCGTTGCTGAGTTTGATTGCAGTGCTGTGCCTGAAAGAGACGCGGGATAATGATTTGAACAAGGTTGCCTGAAAGCCAAAACTGTAGGAGCGAGCTTGCTCGCGAAAAAGGTACATCCGACACCGCAATGTGCCTGAAATACCTTCGCGAGCAAGCTCGCTCCTACAGGGGCCGCTTTAGAGTTCTACAACAACAGCCTTGGAAGCCCGGGTCGCCTTGGCCCGAGCCGCTTCAATCGACTCATCCCGCGCCAGTGCCACGCCCATGCGGCGCTGGCCGTTCACTTCAGGTTTGCCAAACAGACGCAACGCTGTATCCGGCTCGCTCAGCGCGGCGCCGAGGTTGGCGAAGGCGGTCTGGGTGGACTGCCCTTCCACCAGGATCACCGCCGACGCCGAAGGCCCGAACTGACGGATCAACGGGATCGGCAGGCCGAGAATGGCGCGTGCGTGCAGGGCAAACTGCGACAGGTCCTGGGAAATCAGGGTCACCAGGCCAGTGTCATGGGGGCGCGGCGACACTTCGCTGAACCACACCTGGTCGCCCTTGATGAACAATTCCACACCAAACAGACCACGACCGCCCAAGGCTTCGGTTACCGCCTTGGCAACGCGCTCGGATTCTGCCAAGGCAACCGGGCTCATAGCCTGTGGCTGCCAAGACTCTTGGTAATCGCCCTTCTCCTGGCGATGCCCCACCGGCGCGCAGAAAGTGGTACCGCCGATGTGGCGCACGGTCAGCAGGGTGATTTCGTAGTCGAAGTCGATAAACCCTTCGATGATCACCCGGCCCTTACCGGCACGCCCGCCCTCTTGGGCGTAGTCCCAGGCTTTCTGCACGTCGTCGGCGCTGCGCAACAGGCTCTGGCCCTTGCCCGACGAACTCATCACCGGCTTGACCACGCACGGGAAGCCCAGGTCCTGGACGGCCTTGCTGTAGTCTTCGAAGGTGTCGGCGAAGTGGTACGGCGAGGTCGGCAGGTCCAGCTCTTCGGCGGCCAGGCGACGGATACCTTCACGGTTCATGGTCAGCGACGTGGCGCGGGCGGTGGGGATCACGGTGAAACCTTCGGCCTCCAGCTCCACCAGGGTAGCGGTGGCGATGGCTTCGATTTCCGGCACGATGAAGTGCGGTTTCTCCGCCTCGATCACCGCACGCAGCGCGGCGCCGTCGAGCATGTTGATCACATGGCTACGGTGCGCCACCTGCATGGCCGGCGCGTTGGCGTAGCGATCCACGGCAATCACTTCAACGCCCAGGCGTTGCAGTTCGATTACCACTTCCTTGCCCAGCTCACCGCAGCCACACAGCAAAACGCGGGTCGCGGTTGGCGACAATGGAGTTCCGATTCGGGTCATCTCAGGTCCTCAGGGGAGCGGATCATGGGGGAGAAAGGCCGGCATTTTACATGAACTGTAAAAATTGGCCTCAGTTGGCGACAGCCCGCCGGCGGATGCGCCAGGCCATGATCAGCCAGACAACAGTGACCCCGGCGAATTTGGACACCAGTGCAGTGCCCGCCACCGCTGGCGTCAGAGCGCCGATCAGGCCGAAAAAGATAAAGGTATCGAGGGGAATGCTCAGCGCCGAACTTATCCACAGGCGGTCATGCAGCGGGCGCTTGGTGATGCTGAACACCAGCCAGTCGATGCACTCGGACACCGCAAACGCCGTGGCACTGGCCAGGGCGATGGACGGGTCGGAGGTGATATACGACAGCACCAGCGCCGCCAGCATGGCGATGATTGCGCCATGGCCGAAGCGGGTTTGCACCATGTCGCGCAGGATAAATACCAGCCCACCCCAGGCGGACCAGATAACGTCCAGGTGCGGGGCGGTGGAGAAGGCGAAGTTGATCAGCACGACGCTGCTGATGTAGGCGATCAGGAAAAACATGGGGATGGACCTGTGGGCAATGCCGCACAGGGTACACAATTACAAGGATGTCGTCTGGCAGGGCCTCATCGCAGGCAAGCCAGCTCCCACATTTGAAGGTATTCACACATCAAGGTTGGGAGCTGGCTTGCCTGCGATGGCGGCCTGTCAGGCGCCGGATTTCCCTGGGGTCATCCACATCATCCCACTCGCCACCGCCCGCTCATGGCACAACCCCAGCACCACCCGGCGCTCGGCGTTGTCCATGCGGCTCCAGCGCGTGATCTCATCCACATTGCGCTGGCAGCCGGTGCAGATATCGTCATCGTCCAGCGCGCAAATACTCACGCAGGGCGAGGCGACCGGTCGTTCAATTGTGCTCATTCCTGCTGCTCAGCCAGGTCACGGGCATAACGCTGCGCGTTATGCACATAGTGCGCGGCGCTGGCTTCGAGCATGCGCTTTTGCGCCTCGGTCAGCTCGCGTACCACTTTGCCCGGCGAGCCCATGACCAGCGAGCCATCGGGAATTTCCTTGCCCTCACCGATCAGCGAGTTGGCGCCGATGATGCAGTGCTTGCCGATCTTGGCGCCGTTGAGGATCACCGCGTTGATGCCGATCAGGCTGTAGTCGTCGACGGTGCAGCCGTGCAACATGGCGTTATGACCAATGGTCACGCCGGTGCCAAGGGTCAGCGGGTAGCCCATGTCGGTGTGCATCACGCTGCCGTCCTGCACGTTGCTGTTCTTGCCGATCAGGATCAGCTCGTTATCGCCACGCAACACCGCGTTGAACCAGACGTTGGCGCCCTCCTCCAGCTTGACCTTGCCCACCAGCGTGGCATTGGGTGCCACCCAGCTGTGGGGGTGCGTCTCGACGCGGGCGTCGCCCAGGCGGTATTTCATGGTTTTTCCTCACGGCATGCCATTTGAACGATGGCTTATAGATTGATGAAGCTCTTGGGCGGCTGGTGCAGGCTGATCTTGGCATCGTCATAGAGCAGGTTGATCAGCTCGACGATCATGATTGCCGTCAGCCCCCAGATTTTGTATTCACCGAACCGGTAGCTGGGCACATACCAACTGCGGCCCTGGTAATCAATACGATGGGTATGTTCGCGTGGGTCTTGTCGAAAAAAATCCAAAGGCACGCTGAAAACCGCGGCAATCTCGGCGTCGTTGGCCAGGTATTCGACGTAATCGGGGATCACGCCTACATAAGGCGTGACCCGGATGCCATGCAGGGAGATCAACGGGCTCAAGGGCCCGATCACCTCGACCAGCCCCGGCGGCAGGCCGATTTCTTCTTCGGCTTCGCGCAAGGCGGTAAAGATCAGGTCCGGGTCTTCGGGGTCGCGGCGCCCGCCGGGAAAGGCCACTTCGCCACCGTGGGTCGACAGGCCGCTGGCGCGCAGGGTCAGGATCAGCTCGGGTTCGTCACTGCGGGTAATCGGCACCAGCACCGCAGCCTCGGGGAAGCGCCCGTCGGTTTCCAGGGTGTGGGGGGTGTGATTGCTTACCCGGCGAAGTAGCTCGTCCAGCATGAGTCATCTCGGTCTGTTGGCTACCTTGCATCATGCACCAAAGCGTGCGAGCGCCCAACCCCAAAACCGCAGCGCTGTCGCGAAACGACAACTTGCAGGAACGCCCGGCAGCGAGCCAAGATGTGCCCATTGTCCAGGAACCCCAGCATGAATTTCTGCAGCCAGTGCGGCAAACCGGTAACCCAACGCATTCCCGAAGGCGACGCACGCCTGCGCTATGTATGCGACCACTGCTCGACCATTCATTACCAGAACCCCAATATCGTCGCCGGTACCGTGCCGGTATGGGGCGACCAAGTGCTGCTGTGCCGCCGCGCCATTGAGCCACGCCTGGGTTACTGGACCCTGCCCGCAGGCTTTATGGAAAATGGCGAGACCGTCGAACAGGCCGCCATGCGTGAAACCCTGGAAGAAGCCTGCGCCCGCGTGCGCAACCTGAGCATCTACACCCTGATCAATGTGCCGCACATCAGCCAGGTGCATATCTTCTACCGCGCCGAACTGATCGACCTGGACTTTGCCGCAGGCCAGGAAAGTCTGGAAGTGAGGCTGTTCGACGAAGCCGATATCCCTTGGTCCGAGCTGGCTTTCCGCACGGTCGGGCGTACCTTAGAATGCTTCTTCGCTGACCGTCGCAAACAGGCGTACCCGGTACGTAGCGAATCTGTGCCACCGCTGTCCAAGCCCGCCCAATAACAAGCCGGCCAATGTCGCCAAAGGGATACCGTTTCAATGCGTTGGTTGCTTGCTCTGATCTGCCTGTCGTTCGCCACGCTGTCCCCGGCCTCCACGGTGCAAACCCTTGACGGTAAAACGGTCGAGAAAGTCCTGGTCCTCAAGTCCGCCCACCAGTTGCAGCTGATCAACGACGGCAAGCCGCTCAAGACCTATCGCATCTCCCTGGGCAAGAACCCCAAGGGCCACAAGCTGATCGAAGGCGACCGCCGCACGCCCGAAGGCCTCTACTGGATCGACTGGCGCAAGACCAGCGACCGCTTCAACTTGGCCATGCACATTTCCTACCCCAACATCAGCGACGCCGCCCGCGCCCGCCGCGAAGGCGTGAAGCCGGGCAGCATGATCATGATCCACGGCACCCCCGACACCGAAGACTACCCGGAACAGTGGTTCCACACCCTGGACTGGACCGACGGCTGCATCGGCATGCGCAACGTGGATATGCGCGAAGTGTGGAACCTGGTCAAAGACGGCACCCTCATCGAGATCCGGCCGTAATCCCACGCCGTTCGTAAAATAATTCGAAAATAATTCCTGCCCCAGGCAGCGCCTGCCGGTGAATACCAGTTCACCGCGCGGGACCCTGCACTTGTGCGCGCCATAAAGACCTCTCTAATACCACTTGATACCAAGCCCCATTAAAGTGCCCTGAAACCTGGATTTGCACCGTTTTGGTAGCATTGACATGGTATTTAAGTGGTATTAGTTTTCGGCCATTACCGGGCGACAACACTCCAATAACGCATCGGAAACCTGACAGATGAATCCCATCCTGGCCCTGCGCCCCGACGACAAGCAATCCACGCCGCTGTACCTGCAACTGGCCCGCAGCCTTGAAGCAGCGATCCATGCCGGCCAATGGAAATCCGAGCAGGCCCTGCCTTCGGAACGCGCCCTCAGCGAGCAGTTGAGCATCTCGCGGGTCACCGCCCGTAAAGCGCTGGAAGTGCTGCTGGCTCAAGGCCTGATCCGTCGCAGCCAAGGCTCCGGCACCTTCATTACGCCGCGCCTGGAACAACCCTTGTCGCGCCTGTCGGGGTTCAGCGAAATGCTGCGGCTCAAGGGGTTTGTGCCCACGTCCCAGTGGCTGGAACGCGACATCACCCCGCCGACCCATGAAGAACTGATCCGCCTGGGCCTGTCGCCCACCGACAAAGTGGCGCGCCTCAAACGCCTGCGCAAAGCCGATGACACGGTGATGGCGATTGAAATGACCGCCATGCCGGCGTCGGTGCTGCCCCATCCCCAGGCCATCGGCAATTCGTTGTACGAATACCTGGAAAGCATCGGCAAGCCCATCGTGCGCGCCTTGCAGCACATCCAGGCGATCAATGCCTCGGACGAGTTCGCCGCACTGGTGGGCATCGCCCCCGGCACCGCCATGCTGCTGATGACCCGCGTGGGCTACACCGCCGACAACACGCCGATTGAAATCACCGACACCTACTGCCGCAACGATTACTACGACTTTGTCGCAGAACTGCGCCGCCATGATTATTCCGCCGAATTGCGAACTTAGAGAACTGCCCATGACTGAAGACAATATCCTCACGCCCAGCGGCTGGATGCGCGGTCGCCTGGTGCATGAGCACGGCAAGGTGGTCGCCATTGACGGCACGCCGTGCGACCCGGCCGACAACGACCTGCCCTACCTGCTGCCGGGCTTTATCGACCTGCATGTGCATGGCGGTGGCGGCGCGGACATCATGGAAGGTGCGGGCGCCTTCGAGACCATTACCCGTACCCACGTGCGTTTTGGCACCACCTCGCTGCTGGCCACCACCATGACGGCGCCGGTGGAAGAAATCTCCCGGGTGCTTGGTGAGCTCGGCACGTTCTGCGAACAGCGCCCAGCCGGCAGCGCCCGCGTACTTGGCGTGCACCTGGAAGGCCCCTACATCAATCCGGGAAAACTCGGCGCCCAACCCAACTTCGCCCACACCGCGTTGATGCAGGAAGTGGAAGCCTACCTGCGCCTGGCGCCGATCCGAGTGATCACCATCGCCCCGGAAATCGCCGGCCACGACGGCCTGATCCGCGCCCTCAGCGAACGCGGCGTGCGCATGCAGATCGGCCACACCCTGGGCAGCTATGAAGAAGGCGTTGCCGCCCTGGCCGCTGGCGCCACCAGTTTTACCCACTTGTACAACGCCATGAGCCCGCTGCATCACCGCGAACCTGGCATCGTCGGCGCCGCGCTGGCCCACGCCCAGTACGCCGAGCTGATCCCGGACTTGCTCCACGTGCACCCCGGCGCCATGCGTGTGGCGTTGCGCTCGATTCCTTGCCTGTACTGCGTCACCGACTCCACCGCCGCCGCCGGCATGCCCGATGGCGAATACAAGCTGGGCAGCCACACCGTGACCAAATGCCTGGGCGGCGTGCGCCTGGCCGATGGCACCCTGGCCGGCAGCACCCTGACCATGGATCAGGCGCTGCGCAACCTGGTGAAAATCGGCCTGCCGCTCAGCGAAGCCTCACAACGCCTGTCGCAATTTCCTGCGGACTATCTGGGCCTGGAAGAACGCGGCCGCCTGCAACCCGGCAGCTTTGCCGACTGCGTGCGCCTGGACCGCTCCCTGACACTCACCGACGTAATGGTCGAAGGAGACACCATTGACTTCAAAAATGCTTGAAGAGGCCCTGGCCTCCTGCGACGCCGTCGCGGCGCAACTGCAACGCCTGGACCCGATGCTGGAAGAGATTGCCGGCCGCCTGCGCCGCCAGCCGCCGCAAGTGGCGATGACCATCGCTCGCGGCAGCTCCGACCATGCCGCCAGCTACTTCGCCTACCTGGCCATGCAGCACGTGGGCATTCCGGTGGCGTCGCTGCCGATGTCGGTGGTGACCCTGTTGCAGGCGCCGATGAAAGTCAGCGGCCAGGTGGCGTTTGGCTTCTCCCAATCGGGGCAGAGCCCGGATTTGGTCAACAGCCTGCGCCTGTTGCGCAAACGTGGCGCCCTGAGCATCTCACTGGTCAACGCCGAAGACTCGCCGCTGGAAGCTGCCTGTGAATTCCACGTGCCGCTGTGCGCCGGGCCGGAACTCAGTGTGGCCGCCACCAAGAGCTTTATCGCCACCCTCAGCGCCAGTGCACAGTTGATCGGCCACTGGAATCAAGAAGCCGACTTGCTGCAAGCCTGCCAGGCCTTGCCCGAGGGCCTGCTTGACGCCGCCAGACAGGATTGGCGCACGGCCATCGACGCGCTTAAAGATAGCCAGCGCTTGATGGTGATCGGCCGTGGCGCCGGGTTTGCCATCGCCCAGGAAGCCGCGCTCAAGCTCAAGGAAACCTCGGCGATCCAGGCCGAAGCCTTCAGCAGCGCCGAAGTGCGCCACGGGCCGATGGCGCTGATCGACGAAAACTATCCCCTGCTGGTGTTTGCCCCACGCGGCGCCGAGCAGGCCGGCCTGCTGAGCCTGGCCGCCGACATGCGCCAACGCGGTGCCCGCGTGCTGCTGGCCGCACCGGATGACATCGCCGAACGCGACCTGACCCTGAGCCGCGCCGAACACCCAAGCCTGGACCCGATCCTGGCGATCCAGAGCTTCTATGTGATGGCCGCAGGCCTGGCTGAAGCTCGGGGCATGGACCCGGACCAGCCGCGCCACCTGAGCAAAGTCACCCGCACGCACTAAAGCGGCGTTTTCCTGATGAGTACCGTGCCCATGCCCAACAACAATAATCCATTGACCCTTAGCGCCCCCTTGAGTGGGCCGGTGCTGGCCCTGAACCGCGTCCCCGACGAAGTGTTCGCCAGCGGCGCCATGGGCGACGGTCTCGCTATTGACCCATTGAACGACTGCCTGCAGGCGCCCTGTGACGGCGTGATCATCCATGTCGCCCGCACCGGGCATGCCCTGACCCTGCGCGCCGACAACGGTGCCGAAGTGTTGATGCACATCGGCATCGACACCGTGCAACTCAATGGCGAAGGCTTTGCCTTACTGGTGAAGGAAGGCGCACGGGTGAGCCAAGGCCAGGCGCTGGTGCAGTTTGACCTGGACCGCGTTGCGCGCCAGTGCAAGAGCCTGGTGAGCCTGATCATCCTCACTAACAGCGACCGTTTTGCGCTGACGCCTGTGGCAGTGAAAAGCGTAAAGGCCGGTGAGCCGCTGATGCAACTGGCCCCGCGTTCGGCCACCGCCGTGCAAGCAGCTGTGGATAACTCCAGCGCCGAAGCCAGCGCCAGCGTGCACATCACTCACCGTGGCGGCTTGCATGCGCGCCCTGCCGCACTGGTGCGCAAGACGGCGCAAGGTTTCAGCAGCCAATCGCGGCTGCACATCGGTGATAAATCAGCGGCGTGCGACAGCCTGATCGGCCTGATGGGGCTGGGTATTGGCGAAGGCGACGAGGTACGGGTGACCTGCCGTGGCACCGATTGCGAAGCCGCGTTGCAGGCATTGGTCGCCGCGCTGTCTGTGGTGGTGCATGAGGAACATCACGCGCCGGTCGTGGCCACGCCCCGCCGCGTGAATACCCAAGCCAATGTACTGCAAGGCGTGTGCGCGGCACCGGGCCTGGTGTGCGGGCCTTTGTTCCACCTGACGGGCATCGAGCTGCCGGAGGACACCGGCGCTCACAACATCGACGAGCAACGGCAACGGCTGGATACGGCCCTTGAGCAAGTGCGCGGCGAAATCCGCAGCACCCTGGACCACGCTCGCCAACGCAAGAACGTCGAGGAAGAAGACATCTTCGCCGCCCACCTCGCCCTGCTGGAAGACCCTGCATTGCTCGACGCGGCCACCGCAGCCATCGCACAGGGCAGCGCCGCCACCCACGCCTGGCGCGATGCGATCCAGGCCCAATGCGCCGTGCTGTTGGCCTTGGGCAAGCCGCTGTTTGCCGAGCGCGCCAACGACCTGCGCGACCTGCAACAGCGAGTACTGCGTGCGTTGCTGGGTGAAGCCTGGCATTTCGAACTGCCGGCGGGGGCGATTGTCAGTGCCCATGAGCTGACACCTTCGGACTTGCTGCAACTGAGCGCGCAGCAGGCGGCAGGCATCTGCATGGCCGAAGGCGGCGCGACTTCCCATGTGGCGATTTTGGCCCGAGGCAAAGGCCTGCCGTGTCTCGTCGCCCTGGGCAATGAAGTGCTCGACGTTCCCCAAGGTCAACGGGTGGTGCTCGACGCCGCCAACGGCCGCCTGGAACTGGCCCCCAGCGAAGCGCGCCATGCCGAAGTCCATCAGATTCGCGAAACACAGAAATTGCGACGCCAGCAGCAACAGACCCAAGCCCGGCAAGCGGCACTCACCACTGACGGCGTGACGGTTGAAGTCGCGGCGAATGTCGCCTCCAGCACCGAAGCCCAACTGGCGTTTGCAAACGGCGCCGATGGCGTCGGCCTGCTGCGCACCGAATTCCTGTTTGTCGACCGTCGCACCGCGCCGGATGAGCAGGAACAACGCCAGGCTTATCAGGCCGTGCTGGATGCCATGGGCGACAAGTCGGTGATCATTCGCACCATCGATGTGGGCGGCGACAAGCAGCTCGACTACCTGCCGCTGCCGGTCGAAGCCAACCCGGTGTTGGGCCTGCGCGGCATTCGCATGGCCCAGGTACGTCCGGAACTGCTCGACCAGCAATTGCGCGCCTTGCTGCAAGTCTCGCCGCTGGGGCGTTGCCGCATCCTGCTGCCGATGGTCAGCGAGGTGGAGGAACTGCTGCAGATTCGTCAGCGCCTGGATGAGTTGTGCGTGGAGTTGGCACTGACCGAGCGCCCCGAACTGGGGGTGATGATCGAAGTGCCTGCCGCCGCGCTGATGGCCGAAAAGCTCGCCGAGCATGCGGACTTTTTGTCCATCGGCACCAATGACCTGTCCCAGTACACCCTGGCCATGGACCGCGACCACGCAGGCCTGGCCGCCCGTGTCGACGCGCTGCACCCGGCGCTGTTGCGGCTGATCGCCCAAACCTGCATCGGCGCAGCCAAGCATGGCCGTTGGGTTGGCGTGTGCGGCGCGCTGGCATCTGACCCGCTGGCCACGCCCGTGCTGGTCGGCCTGGGCGTCACCGAGCTGTCGGTGAGCCCGCCGCAGATCGGAGAGATCAAGGACCGCGTTCGCCACCTGGACGCGGCGCAATGCCGGCAACTGAGCCAGGAGCTGCTCGACCTGAGCAGCGCCAAGGCCGTTCGCCAAGCCTGTCAACACCACTGGCCGCTGAGCTGAAAACAACAAGAATAGGGAGACACGCCATGTACCAACACTTTATCGAAGGCCTGCAACGCCTTGGCCGCGCCTTGATGCTGCCGATCGCGATCCTGCCGATTGCCGGCCTGTTGCTGCGCCTGGGCGACACCGACTTGCTCAACATCGCGGTGATGCACGACGCCGGCCAGGCGATCTTCGCCAACCTGGCGCTGATCTTCGCCATCGGCATCGCCGTGGGTTTTGCTCGCGACAACAACGGCACCGCCGGCCTGGCCGGGGCGATTGGCTACCTGGTGATGATCTCCACACTCAAGGTGATGGACACGTCCATCAACATGGGCATGCTCGCCGGTATCGCCAGCGGCCTGATGGCGGGCGCGCTGTATAACCGCTTCAAAGACATCAAGCTGCCGGAGTACCTGGCGTTCTTTGGCGGGCGACGCTTTGTACCGATTGTCACCGGTTTTTCGGCGGTGGGCCTGGGCGTAATCTTTGGCCTGATCTGGCCGCCGATCCAGCACGGCATCAACAGCTTCGGCGTATTGCTGATGGAAAGCGGCAGCCTCGGTGCGTTCGTGTTTGGCGTGTTCAACCGCCTGCTGATCGTCACTGGCTTGCACCACATCCTCAACAATATGGCGTGGTTCGTATTCGGCACGTTTACCGACCCGGCAACCGGCGCGGTGGTCACGGGCGACCTGACCCGCTACTTCGCCGGCGACCCGAAAGGCGGCCAGTTCATGACCGGCATGTTCCCGGTAATGCTGTTCGGCCTGCCAGCGGCGTGCCTGGCGATGTACCGCAACGCGTTGCCGGAGCGGCGCAAAGTCATGGGCGGGATTTTCCTGTCGATGGCGCTGACCTCATTCCTCACCGGGGTGACCGAGCCGATTGAATTTGCCTTCATGTTCCTGGCGCCGTTCCTCTACTTGCTGCATGCGCTGCTGACCGGCCTGTCGATGGCCGTGACCAACATGCTCAATATCCACCTGGGCTTTACCTTCTCCGGTGGTTTTATCGACATGGTGCTGGGCTGGGGCAAGTCTACCAATGGTTGGCTGGTGGTACCGGTGGGCCTGGCCTACTCGGTGATCTACTACACGGTATTCAGCTACTGCATCCGCCGCTTCAACCTGAAGACGCCGGGCCGGGAAGATATCCAGGTGGTGCAGGCTGAAGCGATGAGTGATAACCAACGTGCGACGGCTTATATCCAGGCGCTGGGTGGGGCTGAGAATCTGCTGAGTGTGGGTGCTTGCACCACGCGGCTGCGGTTGGACATGGTTGATCGCAACAAGGCGGTGGATGCAGAGTTGAAAGCGCTGGGTGCCATGGCTGTGGTTCGGCCGGGGAACGGCGGCAGCTTGCAGGTAGTGGTCGGGCCGATGGCCGATAGCATTGCTGATGAGATTCGCTTGGCGATGCCGGGGTTTGTTGCCGCAACGCCTGTAGCGGTTGCGCCTGTGGATAAGCCGGTGGCGGTGAATGTACACGAGGCCGAAAAGTGGCTGAATGCCCTGGGTGGCCGAGAGAATGTGCGCCAACTGGAAGCGGTAGCGATGACCCGGTTGCGGGTGGAGTTGGGGGATGATTCGGTGCTGTCTGAAGCGGACCTCACTGCGCTGGGTTGCAAGGGTGTGAGCCAGCTGGATAGCGGGGTTTGGCACTTGTTGATTGGTGACAAGGCTTTAGGTTTGGGTGAGGCTTTGGAGCGGTTGGTTACCCGCCCTATCAACGCCTGACCGATCGTTCCCACGCTCTGCGTGGGAATGCCGCCCCGGACGCTCTGCGTCACGCCCTGCGCAAGGGTGACGCTGAGCGTCACAGGATGCATTCCCACGCGGAGCGTGGGAACGATCAGTTAGCCGTGGCTGCTGACACTTCGTGAAGATCCAGCACCCGATCCACCATCAACTGGATCCCTTCCACCATCCGATGAATCCCCAGCACTGCATCACGCAGGGAGCCGTCGACATCAAAAGCCAGTTGACCCGCCAGTGCCTGCACGGATGCCAGGTCTTGGGAGGCGTTGGCAAGCAGGGTTTCGGTGTTCAGACTGGGTAGTACGGTGAAGATCTGGTCGGACGGTGAATCACCAGCTTGGCGGGACTCGGCTTGAGATGAGATTGAACCAGTTAGCAAGTTGTCGCTGATCATCATTAAACTCCATATGGAATAGGCTCCTAGTGATTTTTCAGGCTTGCAGTCCCGGTCACTGAATTGGCAGCGACTCGAGAAGGTTAGTTGTGCGAGTTCCGACGGACAACCTGAAAGGCTTGTCGGAAATCTCCTAGAGCTGAAGATATCGCAGACAGCAAAAACTCGGCCTAAGCCGTAATGCCGTTCAGTTAAGGCATTTTGTAGGAGCGAGCTTGCTCGCGAAAAACTCACAGGCGCCGCGTTCATTCAGGAAGCACGCGTTATCGTTGACGCTTTTCGCGAGCAAGCTCGCTCCTACAGAGGGCGATATACGCTTAACTGAACGGCATTAGGCCTAAGCCGGGTTCTTTGATAGCTATCTATACCTAGGCAGACGCCGCACGCTGTTCGGCTTCATAGTGGCGGGTCTGAAAAGGCATCAAGGTCTGAACCTTCAAACCCAGACCCTCACTTAACCCCCAGGACATTGCCAGTTCGTCACGACGACTGCGCAACGCAACAACGCCTTGTGGTTTCACGTATTGCCTGGACGCTGAAAACAGTTCAAGCGCCTTCAACGCTTCCTTTACCCGACTATCTGTCGCACACGAAAAGCGCGTGAATCGCTCAAGCAAATAACCCGCGCGACGAAGCTCCACCTCACTGGAGTGTTCCTCCATGAACACCCTCACCTCGCCCACAAGATTCGTATCCGAATACCACACAGCTTTCGCTGCACTGACCAGGGCAGCATCATCAGCCTGGTTCAAAGGGCTTTTGACCAGTGTGTCCAAGGCGGACGAGAGGACTGGACCGTTAAAAGGCTTCGCCATCCGCTGTCTCCAGATAATCATGCAAGATATTAGTGAGTATGGATTGGGGTGACTCTTTGTTGCCAACATACATATCAATCGCCTGCAATGCCAGCTGACGGAGCTCAGCGGTCACTATGAAGCCAGCCTTGAGCAACGCCATGATGTCATCTAGATCCTGATCAGTGGCTCTGCCCAGTTTGGAGATTGCAATGTCGATAGGCGCAGCTATATGAAGATGCAATGCAGACTCAAGAGGAAACTCTTCCAGGGGAAGACTTCGCTCCCAGTAGTCTTCGTGAAGCGGACCAAAGCTAGTGTTGTATTGGAGGTCATAGTTCAGCTCCATCACACGGCCGGACTGCTCATCGAAAAACTGCTCCGGAAACTCTGCCAACAGTGTCTGTAGACGCAGCTTGTCTCGAAAATTCGCACAGTAGATCTCCGCATCAACATCTGTGGAAATACGATGGTGCGTATATAGATGGACAGCACAACCGCCGAAGACAATGACCTTGACCGCGCCAGGTTTGGCCCCCTCAAGCGTCAATTCCACTTCAATGGATCTGAACATTGAAACCAAGGCTTGTCCTAGTGCGCTACTTGTATTGAGGCGGGGAACAACGGTATTTGGCAATTCCATCACTGACTATCAAACCCGAATGCAAGATTACAGGGCGGGCCTTGAGTTCAAATCCCGATCACTGAACTGACAGCGACCGAAGAAGGCTATTGAGACAGGTTCCGAGGGACAACCTGAAAGGCTTGTCGGAAAGTTCTGAGGCGCCTGCACCGGCGCCATCGCAGGCAAGCCAGCTCCCACAGTGGGTTGATGCATAACAGGACAACATGATCAAACTGTGGGAGCCGGGCTTGCCCGCGATGAGGCCCTCACAGGCACCAAAAAACCCGCTGACCAAACTGGCCCAGCGGGTTTCTTGTTTACGCAATCAACGAATCAAAAATCCGCCAACTGCCACACCTCATACGCCGGTGTCTCATACGGGTGACTGAGTTTCAAAGCAGCCACAACAGCCACAATCAACTCATCCGCCACCACCAGCTCAACCTTCCACTCTTCAACCACTTCAACCTGGCCCACCTGCCCGATAAACGGCTGGCTGCCGTCCAACGCGCGAAATTGGCCCTGGCCCAGCACTTGCCAGGCGCAGCTGTCGTAGTCGCCGATGCGCCCGCCGCCAGCGGTGAAGACGGCGGTTTTCACCGTATCCACATGGCTGTCGGGCACGAAGAAGGCGAGCTTGTACACGGCCTTAGTTCACCCACACGCGGGCGTTGCGGAACATGCGCATCCAGGCGCCGTCTTCGTTCCACTCTTCCGGGCGCCACGAGTTCTGCACGGCGCGGAATACGCGCTCCGGGTGCGGCATCATGATGGTCACGCGGCCGTCGCGGCTGGTAAGGCCGGTGATCCCGCGCGGCGAGCCGTTCGGGTTGGCCGGGTAGCTTTCGGTGACCTTGCCGTGGTTATCGACAAAGCGCAGGGCAACGGTGCCGGACAGGTCGGCTTCAAGCAACGCTTCTTCGCTGCTGAATTCGGCGTGGCCTTCACCGTGGGCGATGGCGATTGGCATGCGCGAACCGGCCATGCCCTGCAGGAAGATCGAGTTGGATTCCTGCACCTGCACCATGGCAACACGGGCTTCGAACTGCTCGGAACGGTTGCGCACAAAGTGCGGCCAGAACTCGCTGCCCGGGATCAGTTCGCTGAGGTTGGACATCATCTGGCAACCGTTGCACACACCGAGGGTGAAGCTGTCGTTGCGCTCAAAGAAGCCTTGGAACGCATCGCGGGCACGGCTGTTGAACAGGGCCGACTTGGCCCAGCCTTCACCGGCACCCAGCACGTCGCCGTAGGAGAAACCACCGCAGGCCACCAGGCCCTTGAACTCGTTGAGGTCAACGCGACCGGCGAGGATATCGCTCATGTGCACGTCGATCGCATTGAAGCCGGCACGGTCGAACGCGGCCGCCATTTCCACCTGGCCGTTGACGCCCTGCTCACGCAGCACGGCAACCTGTGGGCGGATGCCTTTTTTGATATAAGGCGCGGCAATGTCCTGGTTGACGTCGAAGCTGAGCATGGTGCTCAGGCCCGGGTTGTCTTCTTCCAGGATCACGTCGAATTCCTGCTCGGCGCAGTCGGCGTTGTCGCGCAGGCGCTGAATCTGGTAGCTGGTCTCGGCCCACTGGCGTTGCAGCAAGCGGCGCTGACCAGTAAAGACCGTGTCGCCGTTGAACGAGATATTGACTTCGCCGTTGTTGATCGGCTGGCCAATCACCGCCACGCACTCGGCCAGGCCAGCGGCGCTGAACTGGGCGAGCACGTCTGGGGTCGCGTCCTGGCGCACCTGGATCACCGCACCCAGCTCTTCGTTGAACAGGATGCCGTTGATTTCGGCAGCATCCTCGGCAACGCTGTCGAGCACGATGTTCAGGCCGCAATGACCGGCGAAGGCCATTTCGACAACGCTGGTCAGCAAACCACCGTCGGAACGGTCGTGGTAAGCCAGCAGGTGGCCGTCGGCATTCAGGCCCTGGATCACGGCAAAGAAGGCTTTGAGGTCTTCGGCGTCATCGACGTCCGGTGCCTGCTTGCCGAGCTTGCCATGGGTTTGCGCCAGGATCGAGGCGCCCATGCGGTTCTGGCCACGGCCCAGGTCGATCAGGATCAGGTCGGTGGTGCCCTTGTCCATGCGCAGTTGCGGGGTGAGGGTCTGGCGGATGTCGGTGACCGGCGCAAAGCCGGTGACGATCAACGACAGCGGCGAAGTCACGCTCTTGTCGGTGCCGTCTTCGTTCCAGCGGGTGGCCATGGACATGGAGTCCTTGCCCACCGGAATGGTGATACCCAGTTCCGGGCACAGCTCCATGCCGACAGCTTTGACCGTGTCGTACAGGCGTGCATCTTCACCCGGATGGCCGGCAGCGGACATCCAGTTGGCCGACAGTTTGATGTCGGACAGCTTGCCGATGCGCGAGGCGGCGATGTTGGTGAGGGTTTCACCAATGGCCATGCGGCCCGACGCCGGAGCGTCCAGCAAGGCCAGCGGTGTGCGCTCGCCCATAGCCATGGCTTCACCGGTGTACACGTCGAAGCTGGTGGCGGTGACGGCAACGTCGGCCACCGGCACTTGCCATGGGCCGACCATTTGGTCACGGGCAACCAGGCCTGTGATGGTGCGGTCGCCGATGGTGATCAAAAAGCTTTTGCTCGCCACAGCCGGGTGGTGCAGCACGCGTTCGATGCTGTTGGCCAGGTCCAGCGTGCTTGGGTCAAAATCATCGCCCAGTTCGCTTTCACGTACCGCCGAACGGTGCATGCGCGGGGCCTTGCCCAGCAGCACTTCCAACGGCATGTCCACGGGGCTATTGCCGAAGTGGCTGTCGGTGACGGTCAGCTGCGGCTCGGCAGTGGCTTCGCCGACCACGGCAAACGGGCAACGCTCGCGTTCGCAGATGGCCTGGAAGCGTGCGAAGTCTTCAGGACCGACGGCCAGTACGTAGCGTTCCTGGGATTCGTTACTCCAGATTTCGTGCGGGGCCATGCCCGGCTCGTCGTTTGGAATGTTGCGCAGTTCGAAACGGCCACCACGGTCGCCATCGTTGACCAGTTCCGGGAAGGCGTTGGACAAACCGCCGGCGCCGACGTCGTGGATGAAGCTGATCGGGTTCTTGTCACCCAACTGCCAGCAACGGTCGATGACTTCCTGACAGCGGCGCTCCATCTCAGGGTTTTCGCGCTGTACGGAAGCAAAGTCCAGGTCGGCCGAACTGGTGCCGGTGGCCATGGAAGAGGCCGCGCCGCCGCCCAGGCCGATCAGCATCGCCGGGCCGCCGAGCACGATCAGCTTGGAGCCAACCAGAATCTCGCCTTTCTTGACGTGCTCTTCACGGATATTGCCCATGCCGCCGGCCAACATGATTGGCTTGTGGTAGCCGCGCACTTCATCGCCACGCGGGGTGGTGATGGACTGCTCGAAGGTCCGGAAGTAACCAGTGAGCGCCGGGCGCCCGAATTCGTTGTTGAACGCGGCGCCGCCCAGCGGGCCTTCGATCATGATGTCCAGCGCGGTGACGATGCGCTCAGGCTTGCCGTACGGCACTTCCCACGGCTGTTCAAAGCCCGGGATCTGCAAGTTGGACACGGTGAAACCGGTGAGGCCCGCCTTGGGCTTGGCACCACGGCCTGTTGCGCCTTCATCGCGGATTTCGCCGCCCGAACCGGTAGCTGCGCCCGGGAACGGGGCAATCGCGGTCGGGTGGTTGTGGGTTTCAACCTTCATCAGGATGTGCACCGGCTCCTGCACCGCGCCGTACTGGCGGGTTTCAGGGTCCGGGAAGAAACGGCCGGCGACGGAGCCGACGATCACCGAGGCGTTGTCCTTATAAGCCGACAGAACGCCTTCGCTGTGCATCACGTAGGTGTTCTTGATCATGCCGAACAGGCTTTTTTCCTGGCTTTGGCCGTCGATATCCCAACTGGCGTTGAAGATCTTGTGACGGCAGTGCTCAGAGTTGGCCTGGGCGAACATCATCAGTTCGATGTCGTGGGGGTTGCGCTTCAAGCCGTTGAAGGCGTTGACCAGGTAGTCGATCTCGTCTTCGGCCAGGGCCAGGCCCAGCTCGGTGTTGGCCTTCTCGAGGGCGGCGCGGCCACCGCCCAGCACGTCAATGGCGGTGAGCGGCTTCGGCTCGGCGTGGCTGAACAGGCCGGCAGCCTGTTCCAGCTGGCTGACGATGATCTGGGTCATGCGGTCGTGCAGGCTGCTGGCGATCAGCTCGGCCTCGGCGTCGCTGAACTGGCCTGCCACGTAGAAGGCGATCCCACGTTCCAGGCGCTGGATTTTATCCAGGCCGCAGTTGCGGGCGATGTCGCTGGCCTTGCTCGACCAGGGCGAGATGGTGCCGAACCGCGGCAGAACCAGGAACAAGCGGCCAGTCGGCTCTTGAACGGGAACGCTTGGGCCGTACTTCAGAAGGCGTGCCAGCACTTGCTGTTCGTCGGCGGTCAAGACGCCGGTTACGTCGGCGAAGTGAGCAAATTCAGCGTACAGGCCTGTAACAGCTGGAACCTTCTGGCTCAGTTGCTCAAGGAGTTTGCTGTGGCGAAAGGCAGAAAGGGCAGGAGCGCCGCGCAGGATCAACATCTTCGGGACAGCCTCGGGAAGGGGTGTGCTTTGAGGCCGTGCATTCTAGCGTAAACCTTCGCCAACGGCACCCGAAACGCTACCGGTGGCCGCCGCCGAACGTCAGTTGGCACGCTTTGCCTGCGATCACGGCGTTCTGCAGAGCATTGGGCGCAGTTATTTTAACCGTCACAAACGGTCGCCAAGCCCCGTTTCTACGGGCTGCAGCACAGTTTTGCACTGGCTAGCAGACAAGTGCGCCGCTGTCGAGATATGGCGCCGTGAGCCGTTTGCGTATACTGCGCAAATGTTCTTCCCAACTGTTTCGCGCCTGCGATGTGTCAAATGGCTCATCGCCACCTTGCTCTTCCTGATGCTCAGTGCCTGTGTTGATAAACCCAGCACACTGGAGCGAATCAAGGAGGATGGCGTATTGCGGGTGGTCACTCGCAACAGTCCCGCGACGTATTTCCAGGATCGCAACGGTGAAACCGGCTTCGAATACGAACTGGTCAAACGCTTTGCCGACGACCTGGGGGTGAAACTGGAAATCGAGACGGCCGACAACCTTGACGACCTGTTCAACCAGTTGAGCAAACCCAACGGCCCGGTACTCGCCGCCGCCGGCCTGGTGAGCAGCGACCAGCGCCAGCAGCAGGTGCGCTTTTCCCACCCGTACCTTGAAGTCACCCCGCAGATCATCTACCGCAACGGCCAATCGCGCCCCACCAACGCCGCCGACCTGGTGGGCAAGAAGATCATGGTGCTCAAGGGCAGCACCCACGCCGAACAACTGGCGGCACTGAAAAAGCAGAACCCGGCGATTGAATACGAAGAATCCGACGCCGTTGAAGTGGTGGATTTGCTGCGCATGGTCGACGAAGGGCAAATCGACCTGACCCTGGTGGACTCCAACGAAGTGGCCATGAACCAGGTGTACTTCCCCAACGTGCGCGTGGCCTTCGACCTCGGCAATGCCAGCAACCAGAGCTGGGCGGTGGCGGCCGGTGAAGACAACAGCCTGCTCAACGAAATCAACAGTTACCTGGACAAGGTCGAGAAGAATGGCACCCTGCAGCGTCTGAAGGATCGCTACTACGGGCACGTCGATGTCCTTGGCTATGTCGGCGCCTACACCTTTGCCCAGCATCTGCAACAACGCCTGCCCAAGTACGAGAAGCACTTTCGCGCCTATGCCAAAGCCGAGAAAGTCGATTGGCGGTTATTGGCAGCCATCGGCTATCAGGAATCGCTGTGGCAACCCGCGGTCACGTCCAAGACCGGCGTGCGTGGCCTGATGATGCTGACCCAGAACACCGCCCAAGCCATGGGTGTTTCCAACCGCCTGGACCCCAAGCAGAGCATCATGGGCGGCGCCAAGTACCTGGCCCGGATCAAGGATGAGCTGGACGACAAGATCGCCGAGCCCGACCGTACCTGGTTCGCCCTCGCCGCCTATAACGTGGGCACCGGCCACCTGGATGACGCGCGCATCCTGGCAAAGAAAGAAGGCCTGAACCCGAACAAGTGGCTGGACGTGAAGAAGATGCTGCCACGCCTGTCGCAGAAGCAGTGGTACAGCAAGACCCGCTACGGCTATGCCCGCGGCGGCGAGCCGGTGCATTTTGTGGCGAACATCCGGCGTTACTACGACATCCTCACCTGGGTGACCCAGCCGCAGCTGGAGGGTAACCAGGTGGTGGAAGGCAATCTGCATGTGCCGGGTGTGGACAAGACCAAGCCTGCGCAAGACACCCCACAGCTATAAGAGCCTTAAGGCTTTTGTAGGAGCGAGCTTGCTCGCGAGAAACCCATAGGCGCCGCGTTTATTCAGAAAACACGCGTTATCGTTGGCGTTTTTCGCGAGCAAGCTCGCTCCTACAGAGGGCATTAGGGCAAGCCCTCACACACTTTTAGAGGCCGGTGAGCAGGTGGACCACGCCGCCCGGCAGCACCATCACGGCCGGTATACCCGCCGCCTTCAACGCCGACTCATCCAAACGCCCCGCCTCCCGCAATTGCACCCGCACCCGCGTGAGCGCCACGTGCTGCTGTGAGGTGACGTTGCCCTCCCCGCCCAATGCACTCAGCACCTCGGCCGACAACAGGCTCGGTGTCGGCGTGGTAACCGTCTCCGCCACCAGATCAGGCGTCAGGGCT
Organism: Pseudomonas sp. L13; assembly: GCF_009935965.1. Lineage (NCBI taxonomy): Bacteria > Pseudomonadati > Pseudomonadota > Gammaproteobacteria > Pseudomonadales > Pseudomonadaceae > Pseudomonas > Pseudomonas sp. L13. The sequence goes on along the minus strand of NZ_QODJ01000009.1, from coordinate 100,105 downwards.
TTCCAGAACGCACGCTGCAATTTCTCGAACATGCTCAGTGCTCCACGACAGGTGAGGTTTCAACGGTGGCCGCGTGGTACAGGCGCAGGGCCTCGCGTACTTGGTCGGCTTCTTCCAGGCCCAGCACCTGGCGGGCGATGATCTGGCAGTCGTGCAGGTCCAGCTCGCGCACGGCGGCCTTGATGGTGGGGATCAGCGGCACGCTGACCGACAACTCATCCACGCCCAGGCCGATCAACACCGGCACCGCCATGGTTTCGGACGCCAGCGCACCACACACGCCCACCCACTTGCCGTGGGCATGGGCCGCCTTGACGGTGATGTCGATCAGGCGCAGCACCGCCGGGTGAAAACTGTCGGCCTGGCTGGCCAGGCGTGGGTGGTCGCGGTCCATGGCCAGGGTGTATTGGGTGAGGTCGTTGGTGCCGATGGAGAAGAAATCCACATGGGGCGCGAATACATCCGCCATCAGCGCCGCGCTCGGCACTTCGATCATGATGCCCAGCTTGGGTAGTTCACTCAGGCCAAGCGCCTGTGCTTCCTCTTCGAGCATTTTGCGCGCCAGGTGCAGCTCCGACAGCAGGCTGACCATCGGCAACATGATATGCAGCCGCGCCAAGCCGGCGCTGGCAAGAATCGCACGCAACTGTTCACGCAACAGTTCGGGGCGCTCCAGGCATAGGCGGATCCCGCGCAGGCCAAGGAATGGGTTGGTCTCGCTGTCCATCGGCACATAGGCCAAAGGCTTATCGCCGCCCACATCCAGGGTACGCACCACCAGATTTCGTTCGGTGCCGAGGGCGCGGGCGATGGCGCTGTAGGTGTGGGCCTGCTCTTCTGCGCTCGGTGCACGGTTGCGTTCCAGGTAGAGGAACTCTGAACGCAGCAGGCCCACACCTTCTCCGCCCAGGGTCAGTGACTGCTCCACTTCCTGCAACGAGGCGACGTTGGCCGTGACCTCGACATGGTGACCGTCGCGGGTGACCGCCGCCCGTGAGGCCTGCGCCACTTCACGCTGGAGCCGCAGCTTTTGCTGTTGGCGCACGGCCTGCAGTTGTTCGATTTCGGCCAGGTTCGGCTCCAGCTGCAGCTCGCCTTTGTCGGCATTGAGCAGTATCCGTTTACCGTTGGCCAAGGCCAGTACTTGACTGGGTACACCGCAAAGGGATGGCAGGCCGAGGGCCCGGGCGAGGATGGCCACGTGGCTGGTAGCGCCACCGGCGACCGTGACAAAGCCCAGCACTTTGCTGGTATCCAGGCCAGCGGTTTGTGAGGGTGTCAGTTGTTCAGCGACCAGAATGGCGCACTCTGGCAGCTCCATGGACCGCTCTGGCACGCCCAGGATCAACTTGAGCACGCGCTGGCCGACGTCGGCCAAGTCCGCCGCACGCTCAGCCAGCAGCGTTTTACCCAAGCCTTCGAAAAGTCTGGCGGTCGCCACCGTGGCGCTGTTCCAGGCAAAGGCAGCGCTCTTGCCTTCGGCCAGCAGGCTATGGGCTTGTTCAAGCAGGGTCGGGTCTTCGAGCAACTCCTGATGGGCGCGGAAGATCTCGGCCTGGGCGCTGCCGGCTGCCTTGGCCTGCAACGCTTGCAACGCCTCGTTTGCCGCCCGCAGGCCACGGGCCAATGCGGTACGTTCGAAGGTTTCTCCGGCACCGGCTTCGGGAATCTCAAGCGCCGGTTCAGCCACTTGGACAACCTGGCCGAACGCCGAGCCAGGCGAGGCACAGATGCCTCGCAACACGGACGCCGAAGAAGCAGGCGCAGCGGGTTTGTTGATCGTCTCGACCGCCACTGGCAGCGTCTCGCCACAGCCCTCGAGCAACAATGCCACCAGCGCCTGAATCGCCGCCTCGGCATCCTCCCCCGCCGCGCTCACTTGCACGCTGTCGCCCTGGGAGGTCTGCAGCGCCATGATCGCCACAAGCGACTTGGCATTCGCGCTCAAGGTTTGCTTGTGCAGGAAAATGCTGGAACTGAACCCCTTCGCCGCCTGGGCAAACACCGCCGCAGGGCGGGCGTGCAAGCCGCTGGCATTGGGCAGGGTCACTGGCTTGGAGAACAGCGCATTGCCCTCCTCCTCGTCCACCTCAGCTTTCATTGGCCCGGGTGAGACCTGCAACAGTGGCTGGCCGGACTCGACCAGCGCCCGATCGGCCACCAACGGCACAAACGACTCGCCGCTCACAATGAGCATCAAGGTCAGCAGGCTGCGTGCATTGAGCGCGACATAGTCGGCATCGAACTCAATCAGCGGCTGCCCGGCCTCCACCCGCTGGCCCTCCTCGACCAGTCGGGTGAAGCCCTGGCCCGCCAGGTTCACGGTGTCCAGGCCAATATGCAGTAGCACTTGCACACCGTTATCGGCGGTGACGCTGACCGCATGGCCGCTGTCCTGAATGTTGCTGATCACCCCAGCCAACGGCGCGCAGAGGGTTTGCGAGGTGGGGTCGATGCACAGGCCATCGCCAATCACGCGGCCGGAAAATACCGGGTCGGGCACCTGGTCCAGCGCCAGCAAAACCCCGGACAAGGGTGCCAGCAGTTCCAGGGGTTGAGATGTGGTCATGACTTCACCTGTCTGTGTTGTTCTTTAAAAATCATTGGGGGCTACCGGATTACTTCCACCAATATTCGACCTGCATGCCTATGTTCGAGCCATGCCGCGCCGTGCCATAGGCGCCGGTGTCGGACAACGCCGAGCCCGCCGCCAGCTCATTGGCCGCACGCTTGGCCGCTTTGTTCCAGGACGCATAGGTGTAATACAACCGTACTTCCGGCCGCGCCCAGAACTCAGGGCCTTTGGGCGACCAGGTCGGGGCGAAGGTGAATTTGCTCAATTTGCGCGTACCGCCGACGGCATCGACCTGATCGTGCCCCAGCTCAGCGACCAATTTGAATTGCTCGCTGAGCGCATACGCCGGGCGCACACCCAGGGACATCCAGTTCTGATCCTGACGCCCTGGGCGAACATCTTTCTGGTACACCGCTTCAACTTGCCCGCCAAAACGCGGAGTCAGTTGCCAATCAAAGAACTCCACCGCGCGGTAACTTTTGCTGCTCTTGTCCAGCGCGGTATTGCCGGTGTAGCCCAGGCCGGTGCCGGGGCCTTCGCCGTACTGCAGGGCAAACTTGTTCTTGCCACCCAGGAAGGCTGCTTGCACATGCTGCGCCGTCAGCGCCCAGCCGCTGTTGGCGTCACGCCCACCGGCCTTGGCGATGTAGCTCAAGCCCAGTTCCAGTTCGCCACCGGGGTTGGTCTTGAAACCTGCGACGTTGAAGTCGTGACGGGTGGCGTATTCCTTCTGGTACAAGTTGTCCTTGCGCGACAGCGCGTAGCTGTATTTCAAACCGCCGATCAGCAGGTCCTCGATCCCGCCACCGGTGGCGCTCTGGTTCCAGTAGTAGAAGTCGGAGATATGGATATCGTTACGCTTGTAGTAACGCCGCCCGGCCCACAGCGAACCACCATTGAGGCTGGGCAGGTTGGACCATTGCGCATACATCTGCGGCATGCGCGCCGAGCCGTTGTTTTCACCCTGGAACTTCAGGGCGCGGTCGTACTGGTTGTAGAGGGAAGCCATGGCATCGACGCTGAACACCGAACCGTCGTCGAGGGTCAGCAAATCCTGACGCAGTTCCAGCTCGGCGTACTGCTCGCATTCGTTACCCAGGCGGTATTTGGTTTGCGCACCCGGCAGTTGGAAACATTGCTGCTTGCCACTTCCGGTTGACGTGCCCACGCCGCTGCGCAAATACCCGGCAAACTCCAGGGCCTGGGCGCCGAAAGGCAGAGTGAGGCACGTCGCTATAAGGCCCAGCTTTATTGTTGTTTTCATGAAGCGCTCCTTTTATTTTTATTGTTTTTTCTTACGGTCTTGCGTGACGCGATCACCTGTAGGAGCGAGCTTGCTCGCGAAGAATTTGCAGCCTCCACGCAACACCTGGAGGGGCGCGTTTTCGTTGACGATCTTCGCGAGCGAGCTCGCTCCTACAGGGGGTGTTTCAACCTGTCAGGTGCAGCACGAAGGATTCATAAGGACGTAACAGCACAGTGCTGGTACGCAGCGGGCAGTCGGGGTAGTTGCTGATCAGCAGGCGCTGCTCGCTCGCTGCATTGATCACGCCTTCGGGCAGTTGGATCTCGCACGGCGATCCATAGAAGTTGTTGAGTACCAACAGGCGCTCGCCGTGGCCTTCACGCAGGTACGCCCAGACCTGGAGATGGTCTTGCAGCAACGGGCGGTAAACGCCTTCCTGTATCAGCGGTTCGCGACGGCGCAGGTCGATCAGCCTGCGGTAGTGATGCAGCACCGAATCGGGGTCATCCATCTGGCTTGCGACGTTGATCTGCGCGGCATTGGCGGGGATGCCAATCCAGGGTTCACCGCGGCTGAACCCCGCGTTCGCTTCGGTGCTCCACTGCATGGGCGTACGCCCGTTGTCGCGGGACTTCTGCATGATCGCCGCCATGCTCGAGGCGTCGGACTCGCCCGCATCGCGCTTGAGCCGGAAGATGTTCAGGGTTTCCACATCACGGTACTGCGAGATGCTGTCGAAGCCTGGGTTGGTCATGCCAAGCTCTTCGCCCTGATACACATACGGCGTGCCCTGCAAAAAGTGCAGCGCCGTGGCGAGCATTTTGGCCGAGACCACGCGATATTCGCCGTCGTCACCAAAACGCGAGACCACCCGTGGCTGGTCGTGGTTACACCAGAACAGCGCGTTCCAGCCGCCGCCAGCCTGCATGCCCATCTGCCAGTCGGAGAAAATCTGCTTGAGTTGCAGGAAATCGAAATCGGCCTTCACCCACTTTTGCAGGTTCGGGTAGTCGACTTTCAGGTGGTGAAAGTTGAAGGTCATCGACAGCTCTTTCGACGCTGGATTCGAATAGCGAATGCAGTGTTCCAGGCGGGTGGAGGACATCTCGCCCACGTTGATCAGGTCATGGCCTTCAAAGACTTCACGGTGCATTTGCTGCAAGTATTGGTGCACGTTCGGGCCGTCGGTGTAGAAGCGGCGGCCATCGCTGTTGTCCTCGGGGAAGTCGGCGGGCTTGGAGATCAGGTTGATCACATCCAGGCGGAACCCACCCACGCCTTTGTCGCGCCAGAAGCGCATCATCTTGAACACTTCGGCGCGCACCTGGGGGTTATCCCAATTGAGGTCGGCCTGGGTATGGTCGAACAGATGCAGGTAGTACTGGCCAGTCTGCGCTTCGTATTCCCAGGCCGAGCCGCCGAACTTGGATTCCCAGTTGTTCGGCTGGTCGCGCCAGATGTAGAAGTCGCGGTAGGGGTTGTCGAGGCTGCTGCGCGCCTGCTGGAACCACTCGTGCTCGATGGAGGTGTGGTTGACCACGATGTCGAGCATCAGCTTGATGCCACGCTTGGCCGCTTCGCTGATCAGCAGCTCGCAATCGGCCATGGTGCCGTAGCTAGGGTCGATGGCGTAGTAGTCGCTGATGTCGTAGCCGTTGTCGCGCTGGGGCGAGCGCAGGAACGGGGTGACCCACAGGCAATCCACGCCCAGCCACTTGAGGTAGTCGAGTTTGTCCACGATGCCCAACAGGTCACCGGTGGCGTTACCCGCGTGGCTGTGGAAGCTTTTGGGGTAGATCTGGTAGATCACCGAGTGTTGCCAGGTTTGCATGGTGGGTTCCTTCAGTAGAGTTGGGTGCTGGCCCTTCTGGCCTCATCGCAGGCGAGCCAGCTCCCACACTTGAATGTGTTCACAAATCACTGTGGGAGCTGGCTTGCCTGCGATAGCGATCTTCAGGCGACCCGGTAACCAGGCCGAACGATCTTCATGCTCAACATGCACGTCAGCGCAAACGGCACGACCATCGCCACGACCATGCCAATCACGAACATCGGAATCGCGCTCGGCACGATCGAGATAAACCCGGGTAGCCCGCCGACGCCGATGGCCGAGGCCTGCACCTTGTTCAACGACAGGAAAATGCTGCCCAGCGCCGAGCCCAGCAGCGCGGCATAGAACGGAAACTTGAAGCGCAGGTTCACCCCGAACATCGCCGGCTCAGTGATGCCGAAGTAAGCGGAAATCGCCGAGGTCGAGGCCATGCTTTTGTCCCGCGCGTTGCGGGTCATGTAGAACACCCCGAGCGCTGCGCTGCCCTGGGCCAGGTTGGACATGACGATCATCGGCCAGATAAAGGTGCCGCCCTGAGTCGAGATAAGCTGCAGGTCGACGGCGAGGAACATGTGGTGCATGCCGGTGATCACCAACGGCGCATAAAGCAGGCCAAAAATCGCGCCGCCGACCATCGGGGCGATCTCGAACAGCGTCACCAAACCTTCGGTGATCAGGATGCCAAGGTGACGGGTCACCGGGCCGATGATCGCCAGGGCCAGCACGCCGGTGACGACGATAGTGGTGATCGGCACCACCAGCAGTTGAATGGCATTCGGCACCCGCGCCCGCAGCCACTTTTCGATCACGCTCATGACAAAGGCAGCCATCAGGATCGGCAGGATCTGCCCCTGGTAGCCCACCTTCTCGATCTGGAACCAGCCGAAGATATCGAAGTACGGCAGGCTCTGGCCGTCGAGGCCTGCGACCGCCTTGCCGTAGTTCCAGGCGTTGAGCAGGTCGGGGTGCACCAGCATCAGGCCGAGCACGATGCCGAGGATTTCACTGCCGCCGAACCGCTTGGCCGCCGACCAGCCCACCAGCGCCGGCAGGAACACGAAGGAGGTGTTGGCCATCAGGTTGATCAGGCTCCACAAGCCGTCCAGGTTCGGATAGGCCTCCAGCAGCGTCTGGCCTTCGATGAACATGCCCTTGGCGCCCATCAGGTTGTTCACGCCCATCAACAGGCCGGCGATGATCAGCGCGGGCAGGATCGGCATGAACACATCGGAGAACACCCGCACCAGACGCTGCAGGGGGTTGGTCTTGTCGCCGCCGGCTTTCTTGACGTCGGCAATGGTCGAGGCGGCCAGGCCGGTCAGTTCGCGCAGGGCGGCGTAGACCTTTTCCACTTCGCCGGGGCCGATCACCACCTGGAACAGGCCACCGGTAAAGAACGACCCCTTGACCAGGTCGACCTGGTTCAGCGCACTGCTGTTGACCAGGCTGGGGTCCTTGAGCGCCAGGCGCAGGCGGGTCACGCAATGGGCGGCCTGCTCAAGGTTTTCGCGGCCCCCGAGGTTGTCGAGAATCTCGCGGGCAATCGTTGAATAGTCGTGGCTCATGCTCGTTTTCCACTGTGATTGTTTTTATGGGTGGCAGTCGTTGGCAGCACGCCGAGGAGGGAAAAGTACTCGTCTGTACGAGTTAAATCAACAACTCGTCTGTACGAGTTACACTTTTGTTTATGCCTGCGAGCTTTCTGTCAGATTTTTCCCTGAGCCGCACCGCTGTCCAATGGACAAACCCCACCTCTGCCACTATGGTTCCTGCCTTGAACGCGCCGTCCACCTTCATAACGCCGGGCAAGAGCCATCCCATGAGCAAATACAACCAGATCTATACGGATCTGCTTGCCAGCATCACCACCGAACGCTTGCAACGCGGTACGCGCCTTCCCTCCGAAACCGAACTGATGGACGCCTACCAGGCCAGCCGTGGCACCGTGCGGCGCGCCATCGAGCAGTTGCAGGAACGTGGCTTTGCACAAAAAATCCACGGCAAGGGCACCTTTGTGTTGTCGCCCAACCCGATCGAGTTCCAACTGGGCGGCATCGTCAGCTTCCACGAGACCCACGCCGACCTGGGTGATGACGTACGTACCGACGTGGTCGAGTTCAGCCAGATCCCGTTGGAAGGCTCACTGCTGCAGCACATCGAGGCCGAACCCGGCACACTGATCACGCGCATCAAACGGGTGCGCCGCATCGGCGGCAAACGAGTGATCCTGGACATCAACCACTTCATCAGCGACCTGATTCCCGGCCTGGACCGCGACATCGCCGAGCAGTCGATCTACGCGTTTATCGAGCAAACGCTGCAGCTGCAGATCAGCTACGCGCAACGCACCATCGAAGCCTTGCCGCGCAGCAAGGACGACCAGGCGCATCTGGATCTGGAGGGGCAAAGCCATGTGATTGTGGTGAGCAACCAGACGTTTTTGCAGGATGGAAGGCAGTTCGAGTACACCGAGTCGCGGCATACGTTGGATAAGTTTTACTTTTCGGATGTGGCGCGGCGGTGAAACCTACCCAAAGGATTGGGGGGCATGGGGCGTCGGATCCGTCCCCCCTTAATCGATGGTGTAACCCCGCCGCTGATCAAACTCTTGATATTTGCGGGAGATCGCAGGATCGTCCGAACGCCCCTCGATCGTATCCGTAGTCACCAAGCCATTCAGGCCCCGGACGGAATGAATAGCGGCCTCCCATGCGTCAGGCTCAACGGGCGGCTCAATAAAGTCTTTTAAGTACGCATCCAGAATGCCCTTATCAGGCGTCTCGATTTCTTGACTCAAGGCAGACAGATAGGCCGACTTATCCGTGCGGCCCCAATTGATCGAGAATCCTGCGCGATGACAGAGGACTGAATGAACCACCAGCATCGTTCTTCCATTGCCATCGAGGAATGGATGCCCGTAAGCGAAAAAACCCATCACCAGGCCGGGTGATTTTTTAAGCACAGCCTTGTTCTGCCCCAAACGAAGCCCTTCTTCAACGGCTCTCTTGGTCTCGTACGGAAGACAAAAACAGGTGCCCGCTTTGGAGATCGCCAAGTCAGGAGAAGTCGTCATCCGGTCACTGCCTGCCCACGGATAAAGATCACCAAACAGAAGTGCGTGGACCTTTAAAAAATCGCGATACGTGATCGTGCTTTTCTTCGCTAAATAGGCCATCGCGTCAGCAAGGTTCGCCGTAAACAGATCATGTTCTAGTTGCTTGACGATATTGAGGTCTTTTTCACCCACAACGTTTCTGAGATAGCCCTTCGCGTCAAAGTCCTTGAATGGATCAAACACGCTGCTTTTCCCTCAAGTAGTTGGTAAGCAGGTGAACCGCTTCCAGACCGGTGACTTTTTTCTCTTTCTTGAGCGCGATGACCAAGTTCTCTATGACGTCAGTCTGAACATCGTCTCCCGCCAACCGAGAAACATTTTCTGCCCACTCATCTGCGTACGTCCGGATGTAAGCGACCTGGCATGCGTCCGCCAGATCCATCACGTAACGCCGTAGTCCAGATTTAGGAATGATCAAGGCCCCCGTTTTCGGATGACGCCGGACCGAGCTTTTCGGTTTACGGGAAGAGGCGAGTTCATTGACATAAACCACTGACCGTCCACCCAGCGATAACTTGCGTCGAATTCGGCGGCTACCCTTTATGCAAATCCGTGCATCTTTTGACGCGACCAAACGCCCGGCGCCGGATTTGGCGACCTGCACCGAAGCACTCACGCCCAGCCGTTGCAATACCTCAACGGCGAGCGTTTCAAGGTCAGCGACAGGAGTCACAACGCCTGTATCGGGGTGACGATAAGCTTTGGCGTAGATGCCAATGCCCATGCGGACGATCACGCCTTTGCGCATTAGCTCATCCAACGCGACAGAAACCTGTGAATGCCCGCCAAGCGTTGCGATATCCATACGCAGGATCACGTTTCCCAGCATGCCATCAATGGCACTCTGCATACGCTCTTCCAGCTTCATGAACAGACCTCCATGATCACGACCGCTCACAGTGAGCAATGGCATCAGCGTGTTAATTCGATCAGAAACAATACGGTAGCTTTGCTTCATTTCGATTATGGTCAAGCTCAGGAAATTCTCCAACCCTTCCCGGCTTGAAGTAGAGTTTGTACGGGTTCCCATTGGAAAGAAAGCACCGTGAGTATCCCCCAAAAATGGCGTGAACAATTCCCCCATGCGCTGATTGAACAACAGGCCATTGGTGAATCGCGCGCTGACGTCTTTCGCCTGCGCCAGGACGGTGGCACGGATCTGTTCGTGAAGTCCGAGCCCCTCGAGGAACACGGTGAGTTGGCAGACGAAATTGATCGGCTTAGGTGGCTGCAGCACATGGGTCTGCCGGCGCCTGCGGTCTTGGATGATGTTAAGGAGTCACACCGCCATTGGCTGCTAATGACCGCCGTACCGGGGCGGGACCTGGCCAGCACCAACGAGCTTCCTGCCGGACAAATCATTCACATCCTGGCGACCGCGCTACGTGCTTTACATCAGTTACCGGTGGCCCTCTGCCCCTTCGATCATTCACTTGAGCTGCGCATTGCACGCGCGCAGCAACACGTCATCGCCGGCCTCGTGGACGAGACAGACTTCGACGACGAGCGACTGGGGCAAAGCGCTGAGAATGCGTTTGCCGAGCTGGTGGCGACTCAGCCAAAGACTCATGATTTGGTAGTGACCCATGGCGACGCTTGCCTGCCGAACTTCATGGCAGCAGAGGGTTGCTTCAGCGGCTTCATCGACTGTGGACGCCTGGGGGTCAGCGATCGGTTTCAAGACCTTGCCCTGGCAGCACGAAGTATTGAAAGCAACCTGGGGCAGGAATGGGTGAAGCCATTTTTCGAGGTTTATGGCGTTGAGCCCGATGAGCAGTGTTTGAAGTTCTATTGTCTGCTGGATGAGTTTTTCTGACGCTGAGCGTACCGCTGCCCCCCTGTTCAAGCCTGTAATGCCGCCACCTAAGGACACAAAGTAACCCTATGGCGAGGGCGCTTGCTCCCGCTGGGGCGCGAAGCGGCCCCTCTTCTGCTGGCGAAGCAGCTTGTTACCGTTGAGTTACGCAGCGACCTGACAAACAGATTCAACCTTTCGTAGAATGCCGCCGTGGCTATGGAACACCTTCCTTCTAACCTCCTATGACCTAGGGGTTTCGCTCTCCACACTGCGCCTGCTTCTAGCAGGCGTTTTTACTTCAACTGCAACGCGAGCACGACGGCGGCCAAGGGAGAAAATCTAGTATGAATCAGGGGTTGTTCCTGCGTCGCCGTAGCAAAGTTCACGTCCCCAGCGGCACTGGCGGTGCCACGCGTGCTCAGGTCGCGTCGGCGGTCCGGGAAGTCGCGGCGTTCCGATGTGTACTGTCAGAATCGCTGATTGAGCAAATCGCTAAGCTGTCAGCAACAGAACTCAAGTACTGGCTGCGCGAAATTATCGGCGTTCTTCGGCGGGAAACTGGCGCTCATGTACATCACAAGCCGTTCTACCCTGACTTTCCAGAGCAGGTCCTGACGGCCTCAGAGGCGCAGTTGTACCTTAACGCAGTCAGTCACTACTTCACGCTATTACGTTTACCACCCACCGAACACGCTCGACCTGCGATGCTTGAAGGCAACTTCATATCCCGCGTTATCGAACCGGGAAGCGTATCTGAGTTCGAGTCACTCCTCGAACCGCTGATTTCATCACGCACCTCGCTCTCCGAACAGGAAACTGCCGACGTCATCTGGTTTATTCGAAAGTATCAAAGCGATGTGTTCCGACTGCTGCCTGAGTCCGTGCCGTTTCGGGAGATATGTGCACTGGTTGGCGGTGCACTTATCCTGCACGTAGCCGGCGATACGCAGGTGGATGCATTCCTGGAACGAAACGTCGAAACGGCGACAGACGTGCTACGGCTCGCTGTTGCGCTAAGTGGAGGAGACGTGTCACTGACGACAGCTTCGACACGTTTCAAGCCGATGAAGCGCTCAATGCGTCGCCTGCTATTGCGCCTGCTCGACAAAACACCCAACACTACAGAAGACGTGATGCGGAATGCTGAGAGGTGGAAACGCCTGGCTGAAGTAATGCATCCGGGCGACTACGCCGATAAGTACCCACAAGCGCTGGCGGCCATAACCGCAGCACGTCGCAACGAAACGTCAGGCTCATTTGGATCACAAGTCGAACCATTACTTGCCCAGCGTGACATCGCCATGCTTACGCCCATTCTACAAAATCGTCCTGGCGAGTTCGCACGACGGCTGGACGTGACCCTTCGGCGTGCAACGGAGCCAGAATCGGTCCTTGACGCGTTCGAGTCGGTTGCGGCACAAGTGTCCTCACCTGTTCTGCTGCAGTTGCTGGCTCAAGTACGCGCTCCTCGCCCACTTCCCCTGCGAGCATTTATACCCAAAGGCGCACTCGCCAAAGTCTACGCCATCAAGGATCGACGCGAACCTCTAGCCTCCAATGTGTTGGCTCGTGCTGCCAAAATCTGTGAGGACGCTCTCGTAACGCGTTTTGCGTCACTGCCGCCGCTAGGTCGTTGTTTTATCGATCCAGTACTACGCGATTACAGGGTACCGCTGGCGCAGCGCGCCTCATCGAAATCCCTGCGCACACTGGTGCGAGGCAGTCGGCTGCCTATACCTGACACCCGCTTCATTCGCCTGTTCCTGTGGTGGAAGAACGGGCATGGGCGCACGGATATCGACTTGTCCGCTGCATTTTTCGACGCCAACTTCGTGTTCATAGAAACGGTTGCCTATTACAACCTGAAGAGTTTCGGTGGTTACCACAGCGGCGACATCGTCGACGCGCCCGATGGGGCTTCGGAGTTCATCGACCTCGACCTAGATGTTCTCGTCGAGAAGGGTATTCGCTACGTTGTTACCTCTATCAACTCATACACCGAGCAGCCTTACTGCGATCTTCCAGAATGCTTCGCTGGCTGGATGGCTCGTGCCGACACGGGGTCAGGTGAAGTATTCGAGCCGAGCTCCGTGTTTGACCGTATCGATATCACATCCAACACAACGATCTGCCTGCCATTCGTAATGGACTTGCAAGAGCGGCGCATAATTTGGGCCGATCTGGGACTCACATCATCACCGAGGTGGAACAACGTCGAGAACAACCTCAGCGGAGTATCCTTGATGCTGCGGGCTTTAATACATACACCAAGGCCGGATTTGGAGACGCTATTCGACTTACATGCTCTAGCGCGGGGAGAACGCGTAGCCTCACCGCAGTTGGCACAGGCGGTGTTTGCGCCTGATCAAGGGATAACACCGTTCGATACGGATTTGATTCGATCACAGTTTCTCTAATATCTATGCCAGAATTTGCCAACGCAAAAAAGCCAAAAGCCCGCAATTACGCGGGCTCCAGGATATTTCATACTAGATCGTGCCGGTCAATGCCGGACGCCAATCACTCCCACTCAATCGTCGCCGGCGGCTTGCTCGACACGTCATAAGTAACGCGCGAAATACCTTCGATCTCATTGATAATCCGGCCGCTGACCGTCTCCAGCAGTTCGTAAGGCAGGTGTGCCCAACGCGCTGTCATGAAGTCGATAGTCTCTACGGCGCGCAGTGCAACAACCCATGCGTAACGACGACCATCGCCTACAACGCCAACCGATTTCACCGGCTGGAACACCACGAATGCCTGGCTGACCTTGTGGTACCAGTCGGCCTTGCGCAGTTCTTCGATGAAGATGTGGTCGGCGCGACGCAGCAGGTCGGCGTATTCCTTTTTCACTTCACCCAGGATACGCACGCCCAGGCCCGGGCCTGGGAATGGGTGGCGGTAGACCATGTCGTACGGCAGGCCCAGTTCCAGGCCCAGACGGCGGACTTCGTCCTTGAACAGTTCGCGCAGCGGTTCTACCAGCTTGAGGTTCATTTCCTCAGGCAGGCCGCCCACGTTGTGGTGGGACTTGATCACGTGGGCCTTGCCGCTCTTGGCGCCGGCCGACTCGATCACGTCGGGGTAGATGGTGCCCTGGGCGAGGTACTTGATGTTGTCCAGTTTGGTGGACTCGGCATCGAATACGTCGATGAAGGTGCGGCCGATGATCTTGCGCTTCTTCTCCGGGTCGGACTCGCCGGCCAGGTTGTTGAGGAACTGGTCCTCAGCGTTGGCGCGGATCACCTTGACGCCCATGTTCTCGGCGAACATGGCCATCACTTGCTCGCCTTCGTGCAGGCGCAGCAGGCCGTTGTCGACAAACACGCAGGTCAGCTGGTCGCCGATGGCCTTGTGCAGCAAGGCCGCCACAACCGAGGAGTCAACGCCGCCGGACAGGCCGAGCAGCACGTTGTCGGTGCCGACCTGGGCGCGCACTTGGGCGATGGCGTCTTCAGCGATTTTCGACGGGGTCCACAGGGCTTCACACTCGCAGATGTCGAGGATGAAGCGCGACAGGATGCGCCCGCCTTGCTTGGTGTGGGTCACTTCCGGATGGAACTGCACGCCGTAGTAGCGACGCTCGTCGCTGAACATGCCAGCGATCGGGCAGCTTGGGGTGCTGGCCAGGATGTGGAAGTCTTCCGGCATTTTGGTGACCTTGTCACCGTGGCTCATCCACACGTCGAGGCCGAACAAGCCGTCGGCGTCGATGTGGTCTTCGATGCCGTCCAGCAGGCGGCTCTTGCCGACCACGTCCACACGGGCATAACCGAATTCACGCAGCTCGGAACCTTCAACCTTGCCGCCCAGTTGCTCGGCCATGGTCTGCATGCCGTAGCAGATGCCGAATACCGGCACGCCCAGGTCGAATACCGCTTGCGGGCAGCGCGGGCTGTTGGCTTCGTGAACGGACTCGGGGCCACCGGCGAGAATGACGCCTTTGGGTGCGAATTCGCGGATCGCTTCATCGTCCATGTCGAACGGGTGCAGTTCGCAGTACACGCCGATTTCACGCACGCGGCGGGCGATCAGCTGGGTGTACTGGGAACCAAAGTCGAGGATCAGGATGCGGTGGGCGTGAATGTCGAGGGCCATGAAGTCAGTCTCGTCTAATGAATCAGAAACAACTCGGGGCTGAAGAACAGCCCCGGTTACTTAACATTTTGCTGGAAGGCTCAACCTACGCGGTAGTTTGGCGCTTCCTTGGTGATCTGCACGTCGTGGACATGGGATTCAGCCATGCCGGCGCCGGTGATCCGCACGAACTCTGGCTTGGTGCGCATTTCTTCGATGTTGGCGCTGCCGGTGTAACCCATCGAGGAACGCAGGCCGCCCATCAGTTGGTGGATGATCGCGCTCAGGGTGCCTTTGTACGGCACACGACCTTCGATGCCTTCCGGTACGAGCTTCTCGGCGCCTGCCGAAGAGTCCTGGAAGTAGCGGTCGGAAGAGCCTTGCGCCTGGGACATGGCGCCCAGCGAACCCATGCCACGGTAAGCCTTGTACGAACGGCCCTGGAACAGTTCGATCTCGCCTGGCGCTTCTTCGGTACCGGCAAACATCGAGCCCATCATCACGCAGGAGGCACCGGCAACGATGGCCTTGGACAGGTCACCGGAGAAACGGATGCCGCCGTCGGCGATCAACGGTACGCCGGTGCCTTCAAGGGCAGCGGCGACGTTGGCAATGGCGCTGATCTGCGGCACCCCCACACCGGCGACGATACGCGTGGTGCAGATGGAACCAGGGCCGATACCGACCTTGACCGCGTCGGCGCCCGCTTCGGCCAGGGCCTTGGCGGCAGCGCCGGTGGCGATGTTGCCGCCGATCACCTGCACGTCAGGGAAGTTCTGCTTGACCCAACGCACGCGGTCGATCACGCCTTTGGAGTGGCCGTGGGCAGTGTCGACCACCACCACGTCAACACCGGCAGCGACCAGGGCCGAGACGCGGTCACCGGTGTCTTTACCGGTACCGACCGCAGCACCAACGCGCAGACGACCTTGGTCATCCTTGCTGGCCAGCGGGTAAGCCTTGGCTTTTTCGATGTCGTTGACGGTCATCATGCCTTTGAGGGCGAATTTGTCGTCGACGATCAGCACGCGCTCGATGCGGTGCTTGTGCAGCAGTTCGCGCACATCGTTCTTGTCGGCGCCTTCCTTAACAGTGACGAGGCGCTCTTTAGGCGTCATCACTTCACGGACGGTGACTTCAAGGCGGTTCTCGAAACGCACGTCACGGGAAGTGACGATGCCGACCAGGTCGCCATCGTGCAGCACCGGGACGCCGGAGATGTTGTGCATGCGCGTGAGTTCGAACAGGTCACGCACGGTGGCGTCGGCTTCGATGGTGATCGGATCTTTCACCACACCGGCTTCGTAACGCTTGACCTTGCGCACTTCGGCAGCTTGCTGCTCGATGGTCATGTTCTTGTGGATGATGCCGATGCCGCCTTCCTGAGCCATGGCAATGGCCAGACGGGCTTCGGTGACGGTGTCCATGGCAGCGGAAACCAGGGGAATATTCAGCTCGATGCCACGGGTTAGGCGGGTCTTGAGACTGACTTCGTTAGGAAGCACCTCGGAATAACCGGGCACTAGGAGAATGTCGTCGAATGTCAGAGCTTCTTGGCTGATACGCAGCATCGCGGGGGCTCCCGAGCGGGAAAATGGAAGCGCGCCATTATATACATGCACCCTGCCGGGCTCAATGTAAAACTCTGACAAACTTGGTAATACTGATAGATGGAGAAAACCTGCCGCTTTTGCGTAGGAGCGAGCTTGCTCGCGAAGAACGCCAGGGCACCGCGTAAAACCCGGCAACCCGCGTTATCGTTGACGATTTTCGCGAGCAAGCTCGCTCCTACAGTTCGACTTTGACCCAGCTCATTTTTTGATCGAGCCAATCGGCAAACTCGTCGATAAAGCTCTGCTTGAAGCCCGCCTCCGCCCAGTTGTTGAAGATAAAACCCAGGTTGGAAAACCCGCACTCCTGCAGGAATAGAAAGCCGTTGATGTCGTCTTCATGCCCACACAGCGGGCAGGTGAAGTTATCGGTGTGGCCGGGCATCCAGTCTTCCAGGCTTTCAAACAGCGCCTCGCCGACTTCCTTGAGGCACTCCGGGCAGCCAGCTTCTTCGAGAAAGCCCTTGGCCGGGGTATAGATGCAACGCTTGTAGATGATCTCCAAGCCATTGACCGGCTCGTTGAACGGCAACGCCTCGGGATGCAGCACCACGGCGCGGGCGCCATCGGCCAGGGCGTAGCCCATGCGGTTGCCGGTGCGGCCGCAAGTGGTGAGCTCTTCCTTGATGATGTTCTTGCGCACCAGCCAGCGCACGATTGCCCGGGCGCGGGGTTCGTGGACCGGCAAGGTGGAGATTTTCGGGACAAGGATGCTTTGGGAGTTCATGGGAGTCCTGCGGTGTGGCTACTGGCGCCATCGCGGGCAAGCCCGGCTCCCACATTGGAATGCGATCAACTGTGGGAGCCGGGCTTGCCCGCGATGACGCCCGGGAGGACGGCAGCTTAATCCCTGAAAAAATCAGGTCAAGTACTCAAATACCGCCCGATCAACGCAATACCGCTGGCCAATACCAGCCAGGTCACCAACCGCACGAACGCCTCACGGGACAGCCGCATCGTCAGCCTGCGCCCACACCACAACCCCAGGGCCATCGCCGGCAACAGACAAACCGCCAACATCAATAACGGCCAATCGGCATACACCCCGGCAATCAGGAACAGACTCAAACGCACCACCGTGCTGCAACTGATCAGCGCACTTTGCGTGGCCCGCGCTGCGTCCTTGGGCAAACGGCTGTTCAGATAGATCGCATATAAAAAGCCGCCACTGCCAAATAGCGCACCAAACAGGCCACCCACAGTGCCCATGGGCATCGACCAGCCCGCCGCCAGCTGAGTCGGCCGTGCTTTCACCGCCAGGCTGTAGATCGCGTAGGCGCTGATAAACAGCCCCATCAACAGCAGCAACAGGTCCGAATGCAGGTTGAGCAAAAACACCACGCCCAGGGTGCAGCCGATGGCCATGCAGGGCAGCAACCGCAACAGTTCTGGCTTGTTCACATCGCGCCGCGTGTGCAGCAGGCCGCCAAACGCCGCGACAAAGTCCAGAAGCACCAGCAACGGGATAATCTTCGACAGCGGGATGAATAGAATCAGGATCGGCCCCGCCACCAGCGCGGTGCCGAACCCGGCAATGCCGAACACGATGTAAGCCACCGTCACGCCCAGGCCGATCACCAGCCAATCAACACCGCCGAACGACCACTGGCTCATCAACTCAACCGGGCCCATGACTTGTTCCTTCTAGTGAGATGCCGTTCACTTTAGCCATCGACGAGTGTTGCGACTAATATCTTCAAAGCTCGCCACCCATCTCAAAAAGGCATGACTTGTGATCTCCACTCGCCAACTGCGTTATTTCGTCGAAATCGCCGACAGCGGAAGCTTCAGTGCCGCCGCCGAACGCCTGTTCGTGGCGCAATCGGCGTTGAGCCGGCAGATCAAGGAGCTGGAATCCCACCTGCAAACCCCGCTGTTCGAACGCACTGCACGCCAGCCACGGCTGACGGCCGCCGGCGAAGCCTTCTACCCACGGGCGCGCAACCTGCTGAGTGAGTTGCTCAAGGCCAGCGACCTGGCGACGCAAGTGGGCCAGGGCCAACTCGGCACTCTGCGCCTGAGCCACTCGAGCACCGTGCCGATGAGCGGCGCGTTACTGCAAGGCATCAGCACGTGGCTGGAGCGCTGTCCCGGTGTGTCGATGGATATCGTCAAGCTCTCCTCCGAAGCCCAACTGGAGGAAATCGCCGAGGGGCGACTGGACGTCGGCCTGCTGCGGTTGCCGGTGTTGCATCAGCGCGAAGGCGTGCGCGTGGTGCCGTTGTACACCGAGCCGTTGGCGCTGGCAGTGCCGACGGATCACCCGTTGGCACGTGGCAACGCAGCGGTCGAATTAATGCAACTCAAGGACGAGGCGTTTATTTCGATCCCCCACCCTCAGCGCGGCGGGCTGAGTTATCTGTCAGCCGAATTGTGCATGCGTGCAGGTTTTTTCCCCAAGGCGGCGCGGGTGATGTCGCGCAAAACCACGCAGTTGCAATTGATCCAGGCCGGTTTCGGTATTGCCTTGTTACCAAAATCCATGCAGGACATCGCCCCGCCCAACGTGCACTTTCTGCCCCTGGCCGACCCGGACTGCCACAGCACCGTAGCCCTGGCCTGTGCGCAAGCGCCGAACACGCTGGTGGAGCAATTCTGTCAAACCCTGCACGAATGCCTATAAACTGCCGCCCATGATTAAAGATCCTTTTGCCCGTTTGGGCCTGGACCGCGAAGTCCTGACTGTCAGCCAGCTCAACGGCCGTGCGCGGGTGTTGCTGGAAGACGTATTCACCAATATCTGGGTGGAAGGCGAGATCTCCAACCTCGCCCGCCCGGCTTCCGGCCATGTGTATTTCACGCTCAAGGACAGTGGCGCCCAGGTGCGTTGCGCACTGTTTCGCAATAACGCGGCGCGGGTGCGGCAGGCGTTGAAGGACGGCCTGGCGGTGAAGGTGCGCGGCAAGGTCTCGTTGTTCGAGGGCCGTGGCGATTACCAACTGATCCTCGACACCGTGGAGCCGGCCGGCGACGGTGCGCTGCGCCTGGCCTTTGATGCCTTGAAGGAAAAACTCAGCGCCGAAGGCCTGTTCAGTGCCGAACGCAAAGTGGCGCTGCCGGTGCATCCCCGGCGCATCGGCATTATCAGCTCGCCCACCGGCGCGGTGATTCGCGACATCATCAGCGTGTTCCGCCGCCGCGCGCCGAGCGTTGAACTGACCCTGATCCCTACCGCCGTGCAAGGCCGCGAAGCAATCGCGCAGATTGTGCGGGCGCTGAAACTCGCCGACGCACGCGGTTTCGACGCGCTGATCCTGGCCCGTGGCGGCGGCTCCCTGGAAGACTTGTGGTGTTTCAACGAAGAGGCCGTGGCCCGCGCAATCGATGCCTGTGTTACCCCCATCGTCAGTGCCGTTGGCCATGAGACCGATGTGTCCATCAGCGACTTCGTGGCGGACGTCCGCGCCCCTACGCCCTCCGCCGCCGCTGAGTTGCTGGCCCCGGACGCCAGCCACCTGGTGCGCCAGGTAGAAAACTTGCAGCGCCGCCTGGTGATGCTGATGCGCAACCGCCTGAGCCACAGCCGCCTGCGCCTGGAAGGCATGGCCCGCCGCCTGCGCCACCCTGGTGAGCGCTTGCGCCAGCAGGCCCAGCGCCTGGATGACCTGGACATGCGCTTGCGTCGTGCGTTTGAGCGCAGCCTCAATACCCGTCGCGAGCGCCTGATTCGCCTGGAAACCCGCCTCGCCGGCCAGCACCCGGGCCGTCAACTGGCACTCTTGCGCCAGCGCCTGGACAGCCTCGCCGAACGCCTGCCCCGCGCCATGCGCGAAGGTCTCAAGGCTCGGCGCCTGCAACTGCAGAGTCAGGTGCAGACGTTGCAGGTGGTCAGCCCGCTGGCAACCCTGGGCCGTGGCTACAGCATCCTGTTGGACGAGCGCGGCCAGGCGATTCGCAATGCTGCTCAAACCCACACCGGCCAGCGCCTCACCGCGCGTCTGGGTGAAGGCCAATTGCAAGTGCGGGTGGAAGACAACCACCTGACACCCGTCACCCTTTCATTATTGGATTGATCGATGCCACGCCTACTGAGCCTGTTGATGCTGTTGTGCCTCACGTTTAACGCCCACGCCGACAGCTACATCACGCGAACCCTGAACAAACCTGTGCCCGGCGGCGTGGCCGTCGTCGAGCTAGGCCCTTCGGCCACTGCGCCGAAAGCCACCTACCAGGGCAAGCCGGTGCTGGTGGTCAAGGAGCAGGATAACTGGCTGGCGATTGTCGGCATCCCGTTGACGGTCAAGCCCGGTAACGAGCGCATCAGCAGCGGTGGGCGCAACCTGCCGTTTATCGTCGGCTACAAGAAGTACCCGGAACAGCGCATCACCTTGAAAAACAAAAGCCAGGTCAATCCCGACCCGGCCCAGCTCAAGCGCATCGAAAATGAGCTGGCCGTGCAGATCAAGGCTTACCGCAGTTTCAGCCCGAACCTGCCGAGCAACCTGGTACTGGACAAACCGGTGAGCGGGCCGCTGTCGAGCAAGTTTGGCGTGCGGCGCTTCTTCAATGGCGAAGAACGCAACCCGCACTCGGGCCTGGACTTCGCGGTGCCGGCCGGTACGCCAATCAAGACGCCTGCGAACGGCAAGGTGATCCTGGTGGGCAATTACTTCTTCAACGGCAACACGGTGTTCGTTGACCACGGCCAAGGCTTTATCAGCATGTTCTGCCATATGTCCAAGATCGACGTGAAGGTGGGCCAGCAACTGGTGCGCGGCGCGGTGGTGGGCAAGGTCGGCTCGACAGGCCGTGCGACCGGGCCGCATATGCACTGGAACGTCAGCCTCAACGATGCCCGTGTAGACCCGGCGATATTCATCGGTGCGTTTCAGCCCTGATTTTTATCCAATGTCCTGACACCGGGCATACCTCTTTTCTTACATTTGCAGCCGGAACCAACCGACCATACCCCATCACTTACCTGGCGACTTACAAGGACCGTAACGACACCATCTCCATTAAGTGATGAGGTTTTTTCTATGCTTGCGCCAACCAGTTCTACAGTCAAAAACCCTTTGGATCAGCTTCAACCCCTTCCCCAACCTGTCGAAACATCCACACCCCAGCTAGAAAAAAACCAGGCCGCCCCGGTCGTAGGGTCTTCGACCTACGCACCAGGCGATTTGCCTGTACCCGATTCGCCAAGTACTGCACCTGCCACCGTCACACCTCCACGCAATAGCAGCCTCATAGCGCAACACAACGAAGCCGCCCATGCGATACAGCAGCTCTACACAGAGCAACCGAACTTCAAGACTTTCCTGCAGCAACAACTGGCCACACTGTTCCCTGACCAGCCCCACCTCAATGTTGCAGACCTCACCTTCAAGCGTTGGCGCAAGCAAAACGATGGCAGTATAAAAACGCTGTCTGTAGAACCCTTTCTCGACGCACTGCATAAAGAAATCCAGGAACAGCTGCGTAACCCGGGGAAAAAAGCAGGCGAAGGCAACAACGTATACGGGGATTTTTTCACTCGAGGCGGTACCGGTGTGCCGCCCACCCTGGTCACCCCTTCACACTCACTGCACACGATTGCCCAGCGCATCGCCCAATACGCGACCACGCAGCAGAAGTTCTGGACCACGCCTCGCCAAAGCCCGCACAACCCGCACGTGCGAACCACACCACAGAACGAACTGTTGGCCTTGTACAAGCAGCAACTGGCAACCGTGGCCGCAGCGCGCACCAACGATGGCACCTTGAGCCCGGCCAGCAAACAACTGATCGACACGGCGCTGCAATACCCCACCTTGGCCGCGCGGGAAAATGCCTTTGCTGACGGTGCCCGCCCTGGGGTGTACCCAATCACCGTGGATGACGGTACTGAACGGGGTGCACTGCTGGCCGGGACCTTCCTCATCACCCAGACCGACGGCTCCTTCGCGACTGAGCCCGCATGGCCTAAAGGTCGGTCCTTGGCGCTCGACGACAGCCACGGCCCGGTGGTTCTGTATACCCCCAGTAAAGGGTTCGAGGAGTTCGCCACACCCGCCCAAGCCCGCGAGGCATTGGCCAAGCGCCTTGATGAAGGTGGAGTAGAGGCCGAACTGTTGTTGCAAACGCTGCCGTTGGCGCTGCAAAACCGAACAGAACAGCCCTCGGGAGATGACCTGACATGGCGCGTAGAGCCTGTGGCTGCGGAGGTACTGGCAGAGGGCATTTCGTGGATGCTCAAGCGCCAGCAAGAGGAAATCAATAAACAGCTCACCCAGACACTGACAGCCACTACGCCAGCTAACCCACTGACGGACCCGACGTCAGCCCAAGCCATAGATGAAGCCGCCGACTGGTCGTACCAGCTCGACAGCACCAATGCCCTGTTGGCTTACAACGCCAAGTTGATCGAAAAACAACAACCGCAGTGGTTGAAAAACCTGACCCCGGATCAAGAAGCCATCTTCCTGAAACTGGAACAGTGGGAGAAAAAAAGCACTGACGCGTTACTGCCCCTGCTTGAAAAAATCCCCTCCCTGTCGGATTTTGCACGCGACAGGATGAACGAGGCTATCAAGAAGCTGTACCCCACTGCGCAGATTGATGCCGATAAATTAAAGGTGCAGATAAACGAAACCACAGTCCAGGACAACTCGACCAGCTTCATCCTTGCAGACATGACCCTGGAGATATTCGGTAAACGCACAACGACCTCGTCAGAAAAAACGCAACTTTCACTGACGGATCTGGCGCTGAAAAATCCCACCGGTTTTCTTCCAAGAAGTCTCCAAAAAAAAACGACCATCACACTGACCTTGCCGTTGACTGACACCCAGGGCAACCCGATTCGCGATAGCAGTGGCAAGCCGATCATACTCAATGATGAACAGCTTAAAGCCTTGATCAAGACTGCAGATGTGGGAGGCCAATACGACAAACTGCTTAAAAAAGAACTGGCACCTGATGCCCCTTCAAATCTACGGGAGGCGTGGAAATCCAGCCTGAGCGATGCCATGGAGAAAGACGCCTTTCTCGCAGAGCTCAACCCTACTGCCTATAAAGAGCAGGCCGCCGAAGACAAGAACAGCAAACGCGCAGCGCAATGGGTTACGGCAATCCTGGACCACCCCGACCCCGCCAACCGCCCCAAAGTCGATGGCCAGAACATTATCGCCAATGCCCTGTACGACTATGGACAGCCGGTACATGGAGTGATGGTGATTGGCAACAAGGCCGATTCATCATTGGTGCTCTACACCCCCAAGGCGCCAGACGGCATCGCGTTTCGCGAAGTTGCGGACCAGAAGGCAATGGACGACTTACTGAAAAAAGACGAGTGGAAAGCCTATATCGCGGACAGAAAATCACCGGTCAAGAAAGATGATGTAGCTGAACGCGACGAGGCCGTCAGGGGGATCGCCAACAGTCCATTTACCGCCCTGGCACCCGATAAAGTCCTGGACATCGCCGGAAAAAGTATAAAGGTCATGCTCGGCGGCTCGGTACTCAAACCCATAGAGGGTAATGTTCAGGATCACCTGTACCACCAAAACGTTCAGATGATCGTCGACAAGGCAGACCATCAATCCGTCAGCAGTGCGGAAGTGGCCAAGCAATCGTTCATCAATATGGCGACGTACGGCGTCGAAGTGGGAATGGTATTCCTGGATTTTTTGCCAGGTGCCGGCAAGGTCGCAAGAGCCGGTACTCATCTGAGTAAGGCCGCTTTAATCGCTTTGCGCGCCAACCGAAAACTCCTGCCCAAGCTGACCAGCCATCCCGGCCTGGCGAAAACGATCTTCGTTGACTTCCTGCTGGCTACAGCCGGCATCAAAGGTGTTCGTGCCGCCCCACTGCGCCCGGTATTCAGGTCGTCGACTGCGGCGCGCGCGCCGACGCCACGCCAAGGCCCTATCACCTCAACGCCGACGCCACACACGCCTGCGCCAGCGACCGCCTCCACCAGCAGCGGCGCAGGCACTGTCGCCACGCGCTCTTCAACATCAGCCGCAACCCCAAGCCGGGACCTGAGCGCCTACACCGTACCGAATGAGGTCATCAGTGGCCGCCCCTTGAGGCCCGACGGCACTTACAACGTGGGGGACAACTGGTACGTACGCTTTACCGACAGTACCGGTGAAAACCGGGTTTACCAGATCGACTCGGCATTCCACGCCCGCAGCGGGCAAGTCAATATCATTGATCCGAATGCCCCTGCGACGGCGTCCAGAAGCAGCAGGATGGTGGCCTCCCTGCAATCGGCGGGGAACGGGGAGTGGCGGTTGAATGCGCTACCGGGTGGTCGAGGCAAAAGGGGTAGAACTGCACCACCCGACGACATCTATATGGACCGTATTCTTGCGGGTAATGGGACCGTTACTGGAGAACCAGGCGTTACCGGGAACATTCGGCGCTGGTTCATGCGTGATACGCGGAATTTTTACAACAATCGCCTGGCAAACGCGACGCCTACACGCGTAATCGAGCCCGCGATAACAACCAATAGAACACCTGAGGTGGCCATACAAAACGCCCTGTCTCAACCCGGTATACGTGGCCTAGTGTTTGGCGAACTGCATGACGAACCTGTAACGTTTCAACTACTGATCGACCAGATGCAAAACTTTGCAAACAGCGGTGTAACCACCGTTTACCTTGAGAACGCGATATTTTTGCGCAGTTGGCCAGGCATAACAGACGCGAGCCTACTGACGTCTCATACGGACTATCTGGGGATACGTATCTATCGCCCCGAATTCAGTGGCGGTCCAACTATGGTGGACGTCATCGCCGAAGCAGAGAGGCACGGAATAAAGGTCATAGGGCTCGAGCACCCACAATTAACGTCGCATATGGATAACCTTAAAGCCTGGCGAGCTAATCCAATATGGGAAGTTGATCGCCTCCGCGAGTTTAACTACTTCGCGACCCGTATCATGGAAGAACTCCCCGCTGGAGAAAAATATGTGGCAGTAGTAGGAATGGCGCATATGAATAATTATGACGGCGTTCCAGGTCTTGCAGAGTTGACAGGAGGGCTCGGGGTGTCCGTATCACCTAGCCTGAAAGGCAGCTCAAGCCTTGCCAGTCAGCCTCCTCATACTGCCCCCCCACCCTTGAAGTTCCTGCACGGCACCAGCACCCCAGAACCACGCGGAGACATTCACATTGACTACAACATCGACGCCCTGATCGTCTGACCGTCTCATCAGAGGAACACCATGCGGCCTTACCGCCGCATGACCACCCATTGCGCAGGAAGAATATTAAAAAGCACAAAAACAACAAAACCAGAATAAATCCGCAATAAAAACTCAAAAAAAAGCAATAAAATAGAAATCCTCTCAATTTTTTCCCACTGCTTGCCATCCTCCCATCTCGCGGTTAGGGTTGACTGCATGAAAACCTCTCACACCCTCATTCAGCTCCGCCAGCACCGCAGCCTGTGCCTTGTCAGCGCACGACTGCCAGGCTGAATCGATCTGCCTCGTCTTCAAGTTTTATCCCTAATAACAGTGCTACGGCAGGCCGCCTTTTCTCGGCCCCTACAACCAAGGATTTTCCGATGAGCATGCTCAAAGACCCGTCTTCGAAATACCGCGCGTTCCCGACCATCGACATTCCGGACCGTACCTGGCCGTCCAAGACCATCACCCAAGCGCCGATCTGGTGCAGCTCCGACCTGCGTGATGGTAACCAGTCGCTGATCGAGCCGATGGACGCGGTGAAAAAGCTGCGCTTCTGGAAGACTCTGGTCGCCGTTGGCGTGAAGGAAATCGAAGCCTCGTTCCCGGCCGCGTCGCAAACTGACTTCGACTTCGTACGTACCCTGATCGAAGACAACCACATCCCCGAGGACACCACCATCCAGGTGCTGACCCAGGGCCGTGAAGACTTGATCGCACGCACCTTCGAATCCCTGCGCGGCGCGAAGAAAGCCATCGTGCACTTGTACAACGCCACGTCGCCGTCGTTCCGCCGCATCGTGTTCAACCAGGACAAGGACGGCATCAAGGCCATCGCGGTCAACGCCGCCAAGTTGTTCGTCAAATACGCCGCCCAGCAGCCGGAAACCCAGTGGACGTTCGAATACTCCCCAGAGACGTTCAGCGCCACTGAGCTGGAATTCGCCAAGGAAGTCTGCGACGCGGTGATCGAGGTGTGGAATCCCACGCCTGAGCACAAAATGATCCTCAACCTGCCCGCCACCGTCGAGTGCGCCACGCCGAACATCTATGCCGACCAGATCGAGTG
This sequence comes from Pseudomonas sp. L13, assembly GCF_009935965.1. Lineage (NCBI taxonomy): Bacteria > Pseudomonadati > Pseudomonadota > Gammaproteobacteria > Pseudomonadales > Pseudomonadaceae > Pseudomonas > Pseudomonas sp. L13. Next base: position 73,662 of record NZ_QODJ01000009.1, on the reverse strand, counting down.
GTTCGGTCGCCATATCAACCGTCGTGACAGCGTGATCATCAGCTTGCACACCCACAACGACCGTGGCACTGGCGTGGCGGCCACCGAGTTGGGCCTGATGGCCGGCGCCGACCGTGTTGAAGGCTGCCTGTTTGGCAACGGCGAGCGTACCGGTAACGTCGATTTGGTCACCGTGGCGCTGAACATGTACACCCAGGGCCTGGACCCACAACTGGACTTCTCCGATATTGACGGCGTGCGCAAAGTGGTCGAAGAGTGCAACCAGATCCAGGTGCACCCACGTCACCCATACGTCGGCGACTTGGTACACACCGCGTTCTCCGGCTCGCACCAGGACGCGATCCGTAAAGGCTTCTCCCAGCAGAAAGACGATGCCTTGTGGGAAGTGCCGTACTTGCCGATCGACCCGGCGGACATTGGCCGCAGCTACGAGGCGGTGATCCGCGTGAACAGCCAGTCGGGCAAGGGCGGCATCGCCTACCTGCTGGAGCAGGAATACGACATCAGCTTGCCGCGTCGCATGCAGATCGAGTTCAGCCAGGTGGTGCAGGCCGAAACCGACCGCGTGGGCCTGGAGATGACCGCGCCACAGATCTACGCCTTGCTGCAGCGTGAATACCTGCAAGCCAACACGCCGTATGCATTGGTCAGCCATCGTCTGCAGGAAGAGAACGGCAACAGTTTTGTCGAGGTTGAAGTCTCGGGCAAAGGCCAGGGCGAAACCAACCTGCACTGGAAAGGCAAAGGCAACGGTGCGCTGGAAGCCTTGGTGGCCGGCTTGCCGATTGGCGTTGAGATCATGGACTACAACGAGCACGCGATTGGTGCGGGGACCAATGCCAAGGCGGCGGCCTATATTGAACTGCGCGTGAACGGCGAACGCCCGGTGCATGGTGTGGGGATCGATGAAAACATCACCACGGCCAGCTTCAAGGCGCTGTTCAGTGCGCTGAACCGTTCGTTGAGCCAGTTGGAAGCCAAAGCCGCGTAAGCATTGCCGTGATGCAAAAGGCCCCTGGGTGAGAGTCCAGGGGCCTTCTCGTTTCAATACCTTGTAGGAGCGAGCTTGCTCGCGAAAAACCCAAAGGCACCGCTGGCAACCTGATAACGCTGCGTTATCGTTCGCGTTTTTCGCGAGCAAGCTCGCTCCTACAGGAACTGAAAGCTATCGGCATCCAGGTTCGCCGGGAACCGCGTACGGTAAGCCGCCAGCTCCGCCGCATCCAGGATCACCTGGAACACCCCATCCGCCTCCCCCGCACTCAGCAACGTCTCCCCCTGGAAATCCAGCACCTGGCTATCGCCGGTGTAGGCAAAGCCCTTGCCGTCGGTGCCTACACGATTCACCGCCGCCACATAGCACAGGTTTTCAATCGCCCGTGCCGGCAACAGCCGATTCCAATGCTGACGCCGCGCCCCCGGCCAGTTGGCGGTGTACAGCAGCAAGTCCGTATCCTGGGCGTCGCGGCTCCACACCGGGAAGCGCAGGTCATAGCAGATCAGCGGACGAATGCGCCAACCCTTCAATTCGAACTGCACCTGGCGTTCACCTGGGGTGTAATGGTCATGTTCACCGGCCATGCGGAACAGGTGGCGCTTGTCGTAATGCAACACCTCGCCATCCGGCCGCGCCCACAGCAGGCGGTTGCGGTGGCTGCCATCGGCCGCCTGGATGATCACGCTGCCCGTTATCACGGCCTGATACTTTGCCGCCTGGGCCTGGAGCCAATGATGGGTAGGGCCGTTTTCCGGCTCGGCGAGGGCCGCTGATTCCATGGAAAATCCCGTGGTGAACATCTCCGGCAGCACGATCAAGTCGGCGCCTTTGGCCTGCTCCAGCAGCAACTCGAAGTGTTCGAAATTGGCCTGGCGGTCATGCCAGGCCAGGCTCGTCTGCACCAAGGCAATGTTCAGATTCGGCAATGTACTCAGATCACGCATAGTTTTTGCGCCGCATGTCGCAGCGTCTCCTCGCGTTTGGCAAAGCACAGGCGCACCAGGCGCTGGCCTTGGGGTGGGTGCTGGTAGAACACCGAAACCGGAATGGTCGCCACGCCATGTTCACGGGTCATCCACAGGGACATGGCGACGTCATCCAGGTCTGGGCGAATCTGTGAGTAATCCACCAGTTGGAAGTAAGTGCCGGTCACCCGAGTGAAGCTCAAGCGCGATGGCGCCAGCAGGTCGCAGAACAAGTCCCGTTTGGCCTGATAGAAGGCCGGTAGTTCTTCGACATGTTCCGGGTGTTCGGCCATGAAGTCCGCCAAAGCGTACTGCAAAGGGGTGACGCCGCAGAAGTTGACATATTGATGCACCTTGCGCAGTTCGGCGCTAAGGGCCGGTGGCGCGACCACGTAGCCGGTCTTCCAGCCTGTGACGTGATAGGTCTTGCCGAACGAGCTGACCACGAACGCGCGCTGATACAGCTCCTGATGGGCCAGTACGCTGACGTGGGGCACACCGTCGAACACCAGGTGCTCGTAGACCTCATCGCTGACCAGGTAGATATCGCGGTCGCGGATCAGTTCGGCCAACTGGTCCAGTTCGGCACGGCTGATCAAGGCACCGGTGGGGTTGTGCGGGCTATTGAGGATGACCATGCGCGTACGCGGTGAAAGCGCAGCCTTGAGTTTCTCGAAGTCCAGGGCAAAGCCTTGCAGGCTCAGTTGCACATGCACGCAGCTGCCACCGGCCAGTACCACCGAAGGCTCATAGCTGTCGTAGCTGGGGTCGAACACGATGACTTCATCGCCGCTGCGAATCACCGCCTGGATCGCGCAAAAGATCGCTTCGGTGGCGCCAGGAGTGATGGTCACCTCGCTGTCAGCATTGACTGTGGCGCCATAACTGCGAGCAATCTTGGCCGCCACTTGCTGGCGCAGCGCCGGCAAGCCAGTCATGGGGGCGTACTGGTTATGGCCGAGGGCGATGTGCTTGCCCACCGCATCGAGCAAGCCTTGAGGCCCATTGAAATCGGGAAAACCCTGGGACAGGTTGAGCGCGCCGGTTTCGGCGGCGAGTTGTGACATGGTGGTGAAAATGGTCGTGCCGACGTTTGGCAGCTTACTGGTGATCATGGGAGCCCCCTTCGGGTGAGCTGCAAGTTTTAAGCTGCAAGCTGCAAGCAGGTCAAGGGGCAAACCGCCAAGCACAAAAAAGGGCTCTGAATGAGCCCTTTTTTGTGCTTGGCGGTTTGAGCTGCAAGCTACAAGCTGCGAGCAAATCCGCTTTAGCTTGCAGCTTGCAGCTTACAACTTGCCGCTGCTACTTTTTATCACGGCGCTTCTTGTCGGCCTTCTTGTGGTGAGTCATCAAACGACGCTTCTTGTTCACCTGACGGTCGGTCAGTGTGTTCTTGTTGCCTTCGTATGGGTTATCGCCACCTTTGAACTCGATACGGATCGGCGTACCGACCAGCTTCAAGACACGGCGGTAGGTGTTTTCCAGGTAACGCACGTACGACTTGGGCACCTTCTCGATCTGGTTACCGTGGATCACGATAATCGGCGGGTTGGCACCCCCCAAGTGGGCGTAACGCAGTTTGATCCGGCGGTTGTTGACCATCGGCGGTGCGTGCTCGCCCACCGCGTCTTCCAGGATCTGGGTGAGGCGGTTGGTCGGCCAGCGGGTGACCGCAGACTTGAACGAGTTCTGGACGGACGCGTAGAGGTTGCCCACGCCAGTGCCGTGTAGTGCCGAGATAAAGTGGATATCGGCGAATTCGACGAAGAACAAGCGGCGTTGCAGCTCGATCTTGACGAAATCACGCTCGCTCGGCGTCATGCCGTCCCACTTGTTAATCGCGATCACCAGCGCGCGGCCGGCTTCCAGGGCAAAGCCCAGCAAGTTGAGGTCGTGGTCTACCACGCCTTCGCGGGCATCCATCACGAAGATCACCACGTTGGCGTCTTTGATCGCCTGCAGGGTTTTGACCACGGAGAACTTTTCAACTTCTTCGTGGATCTTGCCGCGCTTGCGCACACCGGCCGTGTCGATCAGCGTGTACTTTTCCTCGTTGCGTTCGAACGGGATGTAGATGCTGTCGCGGGTAGTACCGGGCTGGTCGTAGACGATAACGCGGTCTTCACCGAGCATACGGTTGACCAGGGTCGACTTGCCGACGTTCGGGCGGCCGATGATAGCGATCTTGATACCGTCTTTTTCGCTCGGGCCCGGAATGCGCTTGGCTTCCTCGCCTTCAGCAACGATCTCTTCTTCGCCCTCTTCTTCCTCGACGTCATCCTTGGGGAAGTCGCGCAGGGCGATTTCCAGCATCTGGGTGATGCCACGACCATGGGCACCAGCGACCGGGATCGCGTCGCCCAGGCCCATCGGGCTGAATTCGGCACGGGCCGCTTCAGGATCGATGTTGTCGATCTTGTTGGCGACCAGATAGGAACGCTTGTTGCGCTTGCGCAGGTGCTCGCCAATCATCTGGTCGGCAGCGGTGTAGCCCGCGCGGGCGTCCACCAGGAACAGCACCACATCGGCTTCTTCGATAGCGAGCAGCGACTGCTCGGCCATCTTTTCGTCCATGCCATGCTCGTCACCGGAGATACCACCGGTGTCGACAATAATATAGGAGCGCCCTTGCCACTTTGCCTCACCGTATTGGCGATCACGGGTCAGACCGGACAAGTCGCCGACAATGGCGTCGCGAGTCCTGGTCAGGCGGTTGAACAAGGTGGACTTGCCGACGTTAGGTCGGCCCACCAGGGCGATTACGGGAACCATGCGGCTCTCCACTTCGTTATTTCAGAAAATACAAAAGCCGCTGCAGGGCAGCGGCTGGTGCTCGGGGCGGCATTTGAAATGCCACATGCCCTGCTCTGGCACTACTACTGTAGGAGCGAGCTTGCTCGCGAAAAACCCGAGAACGACGCGTTTATCCAGAAAACCCGCGTTATCGTTGACGTCCTTCGCGAGCACGCTCGCTCCTACACCGAGCATTGAAACAGGGCCGCCTGGGGGGTTACCCCAAGCATAGTCAAACCTTTACTTGATGGTCAGGGCTTCCAGCTTGCCGCCGTTGCCATACACATAAAGCATGTTACCCACCACCAGCGGACGCGCACGCAGGCCGTCGCTGTCGATACGCTGGCGACCGACAAAACGACCGTCTACCTGGCTCAGCAGGTGCAGGTAGCCTTCGAAGTCACCCACCGCCACGTAGCTGGAGAAGACTTCCGGTGCCGACAGTTGACGGCGAGCCAGGGAGTCATTGCTCCACAGTGCAGTGGTGGAACGCTCATCGACACTTTCAACGGTGCCGGATGCCAGGCTCACATAGACGCTGCCAAACCCTTGGGCGACACCCGCATAGCTGGAAGCATCACGCTGCCAGTTGATGCGGCCGCTCTGCAGGTCCAGCGCGGCAACACGGCCCTGGTAGGTGGCGACGTAGAGAGTTTCACCCGACAGCAGCAAGCCGCCGTCGATGTCCACAACGCGATCCAGTTCGGAACGACCTTGCGGGATGGCCACACGAGTTTCCCAGGCCGGCACGCCGTTCTGGGTATTGAGGGCAACCACTTTACCGGTCGACAGGCCAGCAACGGCGAGGTTGTTGGTCACAATCGGACCACTGGTACCGCGCAGGGTCAACACCGCAGGGGTGCTGTCGTACAACCAGCGTTGGTCGCCGGTGGAGGCATCCAGGCCGATCACGCGGTCGTCCTGGGTTTGCACCACGACGATATCGCCGTTGGTCGCCGGCGCCGAGAGCACTTCACTGGTCACGCGAGCGCGCCATTTCTCTTCACCGGTGCTGGAGTCCAGCGCGACCACGTCACCCTTGAGCGTACCGATCAGCACCATGCCGTAGCCGACGCCCACACCGCCGGAAACCGGCAGCTCGAGGTCTTTCTTCCACTTGACGTCGCCGTTCATGCGATCCATGGCAACTACAACGCCAGTGGAATCAGTGGCCACGATGTTGTCGCCGTCAATCGCCGGCTGCAACAGGTTGTAGAGGTCGCCCTGCCCATCACCAATGGATTGGCTCCATTGTTTTTGCAGGACCACTTCTTCCTTGAAGCTGGTCAGCTCGGCAGGCGGCAGTTCTTTTTTGCTGTTGCTGCTGCAACCCGCGGCCAAAACGGCCAGAGCCAGCAATGCTGCATGTTTCCAACGGATCACGTCACGCATCCCCTTTGGCCAAGTCGTCGAGCTTGATTTGTAAGCCACCGACCGCCGCTTCATCAGACAGCGCCGCCTTGGCTTTTTGGTACGCAGCATGGGCTTCGTCGGTACGACCCAATTGGACCAAGAGGTCGCCCTTGAGCTCTTCGCGAGTGGCCACGAATGCCTTGTCAGCATCGCCGTCGAGCAGTTTGAGTGCTTCGTCAGCCTTGTTCTGTGCCGCCAATACCTGTGCCAGGCGCTGACGTGCGATTTCACCCAGGGTCGGGTTGGTCGGCTTGTCGGCAATGGCCTTCAGCTCGGTGGCCGCGTCATCCAGCTTGCCGGTATCGACCGCGACTTTAGCGACGAACAGGCTGCCGTATTGGGCGTAAGTGCTACCGCCGAATTCGTTCTTCAGCTTGCCGGCCAGGTCTGCCACCTGCGCAGGGTCAGGCTTGCCGTCCGGGGTCAGGGTAGTTTCCAGCAGTTGCTGATAAACGATCGAGGCGCCTTGGGACTGGTTGGCCTGATACTTGGTCCAGGCTTGCCAGCCGAACACCACCACTAAAGCCAGCAGACCGCCCGTAACCAGGGGCTTACCGTTACGCTGCCACCAGTCCTTGAACTCGGCCAGTTGCTCATCATCAGTACTCGACACCCCAATACTCCTTAATCGCTAAATTCGGCTGTTCGACAGCTTCAACCCTGCACAACGCAGGTGGCCAAGTGCGCAGCGAGCGCATCAAAGGCAATGTTCTGTTGTTCGCCCTGGCCACGCAGGGGTTTGAAACCTACCACTTGCTGGGCCAGCTCGTCATCGCCGAGGATCAGTGCGTACAGCGCACCGCTCTTGTCGGCCTTCTTGAACTGGCTCTTGAAGCTACCAGCGCCGGCATTGACCTGCAGGCGCAGGCTCGGCAGTTGGTCGCGCACTTTTTCGCTCAAGGCCAGGGCCGCCAGTTCGGCAGCCTCGCCGAAGGCGCACAGGTACACGTCCACCTGACGGGAAATTTCTTCCGGGACCTGCTCCAGGGTTTCCAGCAGCAGGATCAGCCGCTCGATGCCCATGGCAAAGCCTACGCCTGTGGTCGGCTTGCCGCCCATTTGCTCGACCAGGCCGTCGTAGCGACCACCAGCACACACGGTGCCCTGGGCGCCGAGCTTGTCGGTGACCCACTCGAACACGGTCTTGCTGTAGTAGTCGAGGCCACGCACCAGCTTGGGGTTGATCACGTAGGGAATACCGGCTGCATCCAGGCGAGCCTTGAGGCCCTCGAAATGCACCCGGGAATCGTCGTCCAGGTAATCAGCCATTTTCGGCGCATCGACCAGCACGGCCTGGGTGTCGGCGTTCTTGGTATCCAGGACGCGCAACGGGTTGGTCTTCAGACGGCGTTGGCTGTCTTCGTCCAGCTTGTCCAGGTGGGCCGACAGGTACTCGACCAGGGCTTCGCGATAGCGACCCCGGGACTCGCTGGTGCCCAGGCTGTTGAGTTCAAGCTTGACCGCGTCACGAATGCCCAACTGGCCCCACAGGCGCCAGGTCAGCACGATCAGCTCGGCGTCGATGTCCGGGCCGTCCAGGTTGAACACTTCGCAACCGATCTGGTGGAACTGGCGGTAACGGCCTTTCTGCGGGCGCTCGTGGCGGAACATCGGGCCGATGTACCACAGCTTCTGGGTCTGGCCACCACCGGTGATGCCATGTTCCAGTACGGCGCGCACGCACGCGGCCGTGCCTTCCGGTCGCAGGGTCAGGGAGTCGCCGTTACGGTCTTCAAAGGTGTACATCTCTTTTTCGACGATGTCGGTCACTTCACCGATGGAGCGCTTGAACAGTTCGGTGAACTCGACGATCGGCATGCGGATCTGCTTGTAACCGTAGTTATCCAGCAGGCGCGCGACGGTGCTCTCGAAGTAGCGCCACAGTGGCGTCTGCTCCGGCAGGATGTCGTTCATGCCACGAATGGCTTGCAGAGACTTGCTCACATCAGATCCTTAAATTCGGTCAATCAGCCGCGAGCGATCAGCGCTGCGTCAGCGGCGACCTTCTCGGCCGCTTTCTCGCGGATCAGCTTTTCCAGCTCATCCACCAGATTGTCATTCGTTAGCTTCTGCGACGGCTTGCCGTCGATGTAAATCAGGTTCGGTGTACCACCGGTCAGGCCCACGTGGGCCTCTTTGGCCTCACCCGGCCCGTTGACCACACAACCGATCACTGCGACATCCAGCGGCACCAGCAGGTCTTCGAGGCGCAACTCCAGGTCGTTCATGGTTTTCACCACGTCGAAGTTCTGCCGCGAGCAACTCGGGCAGGCGATGAAGTTGATACCACGGGAACGCAAACGCAGGGATTTGAGAATGTCGTAGCCAACCTTCACTTCCTCTACGGGGTCTGCCGCCAGGGAGATGCGGATAGTATCGCCAATCCCTTCGGCGAGCAGCATACCGAGACCCACCGCAGATTTCACCGTGCCTGAGCGCAAACCGCCCGCTTCGGTGATACCCAGGTGCAGCGGCTGCACGATTTCCTTGGCCAGCAGGCGATAGGCTTCTACGGCCATGAACACGTCGGAGGCCTTTACGCTGACCTTGAAGTCCTGGAAATTCAGGCGTTCAAGGTGTTCAACGTGGCGCAGTGCAGACTCAACCAAAGCTGCCGGCGTGGGCTCGCCGTATTTTTTTTGCAGGTCTTTTTCCAGGGAGCCGGCGTTGACGCCGATGCGGATCGGAATACCACGATCCCGGGCAGCATCAACCACGGCACGCACGCGATCTTCACGCCCGATGTTGCCGGGGTTGATACGCAGGCAGTCCACACCCAGTTCGGCCACGCGCAACGCGATCTTGTAGTCGAAGTGAATATCGGCAACCAGTGGCACCTTGACCAACTGTTTGATACGACCAAAGGCCTCGGCTGCGTCCATGTCCGGAACGGACACCCGCACGATGTCCACGCCGGCAGCTTCCAGACGGTTGATCTGGGCCACGGTGGCGGCCACATCGTTGGTGTCGCTGTTGGTCATGCTCTGCACTGCGATGGGGGCGTCGCCACCCACCGGCACCGAGCCGACCCAGATCTTGCGCGATACGCGACGTTTGATTGGAGATTCGCCGTGCATGACTATTGTCCCAACTTGAGGCGAGCAGTCTCGCCACTGGTGAACGGCGCCACGTCTACAGGCTGGCCGTTGTAGGCCACTTGCGCGCCACGGGCGAAGCCCAGACGCAGCGTCAAAGGAGGCTTGCCGCCCTGGTCAAGCGTATCTCCCTTACGCTTCAAACCACTGAACAGCACTTTGCCGTTGCCATCGGTGACCTGCGTCCAGCAGTCAGCGATGAAGGTAATCTGTACGCGCCCATCACCGGCAATCAACGCAGGGGTGGTGGGAGGCGACATCGCCGGCGCTGCGGGTGCGGCTGGCGCAGGGGTCGCGGGTGCAGGTGCAGGTGCAGGTGCAGGTGCTGCCGGAGCCTGAGCCACGGGTGCTGCCGGAGTGGTCGGAGCAGCCGGGGCTGGTACCGCAGCCGTCACAGCCGGGGCCGTGCCAGCGTCTGGCGCGGGTTGCTCGGCAGTGGCCGGCGCTTGCGGCGCGGCTTGCCCTTCTACCACGGCCTGGTCTTCCGGCTCGTCCAGCGGGTGGATCTGGGTAGTGCCGTCGGCGCTTTCGACTTCGACATGTTCCATGGCATTGCTGGTCAGGTCTTTGTTGCGCAGGGAGGTCTGGTCTTGCCACCAGACGAAACCGCCGCCGACCACGGCAATCAGCAACAACAGGCTGACAATTCGCAAAATCGTGTGGGAAACCCGCGTTGGCTCCTCGATACGCCCCAACCCATGGACATTACTGCCCTGGGCGTCGGTACCGGTGAACTGGTCGAACTCCTGGACCAGCACGGCCTGGTCGATACCCAGCAATTTGGCATAGGCGCGGATATAGCCGCGGGCAAAGGTGTGCCCAGGCAGCTTGTCGAACGCGCCGGCTTCCAGGTTGGCCAGGGAGGTGCTGGTCAAATTGAGCTTGAGGGCCACTTCCGCCAGCGACCAACCATTGCTTTCGCGGGCCTGGCGCAAGGTTTCGCCTGGGTTGACGCGATTAGCTGCTACATCTTCCGGGTGCGCGGCTTTCATCATTGCTCCGACAGGTATTGCTGATATTCCGGCGTACCGGGATAGAGTCGTTCGAGTTGCTGGCCAAAACGTGCGGCCGTGTCGTGTTCTTCATGAACCGTCGCCAGGCGCACACCGAGCAATAGACTACGTGCATTTTGCCCGCTCAGCAGGCTAAAACGCTCGTAATAGTCACGTGCCGGCACATAATGCCTGTCTTCGTAAGACAACTCAGCCATTTCGAGCAATGCCCGTGGCTGGTGACTATTCAAATGCAGGGCTTTTTCCAGTTGCTGGCGGGCGCTGTCGCGTTGGCCGAGGCGCATCGAGGTCACACCGAGGTTCTCGAACACCCGCGAACGTTGCGGGTAGAGGGTATCGGTGGAAGCTTGCTGGAAATAACGTAACGCCAGGTCATACCGCTTCTGCTCGAACAGGAAACTGCCGTAGTTGTTCAGCAGCCGCGGGTCGGCAGGACGGGAGGCCAGGGCCTTGTGAAAATAGCGGTCGGCCAGCTCGGGCTCGGCCTGGGCCTGAAACACCAGGGCCAGCGCGGCATTGGCATCGGCATCATCGGCGTCCAGTTCAAGGGCCTTTTTCAACGGCACCTTGGCCTGCTCGCTCATGCCTTGGCGCAGGTACCCCAAGCCCAGTTGCACATAGGCAACTCGCGCCTCATCACGGCCTTTATCAGTGCGCAACGGGCTGTCATGGCCCGATGAAACGCAACCGGCCGCGAGGCCGGTAAAGAGTAAAAGCAGCGCAAGGCGCAAGGGCATAGAGATCCTCTCTCAGATTCGATTCACAGCGATTTGCGGTAAATCTTCAGCGGCGTTAAGTTCGCGCACGGCGATATAACGTTCACTGCGGCGGGTGCGGTCCATCACCTGCCCTACCAATTGGCCACACGCGGCGTCGATGTCTTCACCACGGGTGGTTCGCACGGTGACGTTATAGCCGGCCTGGTGCAGTTGATCCTGGAAACGACGGATGGCGTTGTTGCTCGGCCGCTCGTAGCCAGAATGGGGAAACGGGTTGAACGGGATCAGGTTGATCTTGCACGGGGTGTCCTTGAGCAATTCGATCATCTCGACCGCGTGCTCCAACTTGTCATTGACGTCCTTGAGCATGGTGTACTCAATGGTCAACACGCGCTTCTCACCCAGGGTCGCCATATAACGCTGGCACGACTCGAGCAGCATCTTAAGCGGATACTTCTTGTTGATCGGCACCAATTGGTTACGCAATGCGTCATTAGGTGCGTGCAGCGACAACGCGAGGGAGACGTCGATGTGCTTGGCCAGCTCATCGATCATCGGTACCACGCCGGAGGTCGACAGGGTCACACGGCGCTTGGAGATGCCGTAGCCCAGGTCGTCCATCATCAAATGCATGGCCGCAATCACGTTGTCGAAGTTCAGCAGCGGCTCACCCATGCCCATCATCACCACGTTGGTGATGGCACGGTCGACGGTCGCCGGGACGCTGCCAAAGGATTTGTTGGCAATCCACACCTGGCCAATGACTTCGGCGGCGGTGAGGTTGCTATTGAAGCCTTGCTTGCCGGTGGAGCAGAAACTGCAGTCCAGGGCACAGCCTGCCTGGGACGAAACGCACAAAGTGCCACGTTTGCCCTGGGGAATGTACACGGTCTCGACACAGCTGCCGGACGCCACGCGCACGACCCATTTACGGGTGCCGTCGCTGGAAATGTCCTCGCTGACCACTTCGGGACCACGCACCTCGGCAATGGCCTTGAGCTTGTCGCGCAGGGCCTTGCTGACGTTCGTCATGGCGTCGAAATCGTCGACGCCAAAGTGGTGAATCCACTTCATTACCTGACCGGCACGGAAACGCTTCTCCCCGATTGAGTCGAAGAATTTCTCCATTTCCGGCTGAGTCAGACCCAGCAGGTTGGTTTTAACAGTCGATGTAGTCATGGATTCACCCTCACTCTTTAAGCCAATGCTTAGCGAGCGGTTACTTCAGTAGCAGCGAAAAAGTACGAGATTTCGCGAGCAGCAGCAGCTTCGGAGTCCGAGCCGTGAACAGCGTTGGCGTCGATGGATTCAGCGAAGTCAGCACGGATGGTGCCGGCAGCAGCTTCTTTAGGGTTGGTAGCGCCCATCAGCTCACGGTTCAGAGCGATAGCGTTTTCGCCTTCCAGAACCTGGACAACAACAGGACCGGAGATCATGAAGGCAACCAGGTCGCCGAAGAAGCCACGAGCGCTGTGCTCAGCGTAGAAGCCTTCAGCTTCAGCCTTGGACAGTTGCTTGAGTTTCGAAGCTACAACCTTCAGGCCGGCTTTTTCGAAACGAGTGGTGATCTCGCCGATGACGTTTTTTGCAACAGCGTCAGGCTTGATGATGGAGAAAGTACGTTGAACAGCCATGGTGTAACTCCAGAAACGGTAATTTACGAAAAATTAAACCCGCGAATTATACGCGGGTTATTGGGTATTGCCTAACTGCGTAAAAAGGCGGCTCAGTCTGCTTCTTCGATCCACAGGCCTTGAATCGCCTCCAGGACCTTTTCGCCACCCCGGTCAGGGATGTCGTCAAAATCCGGCAGCGCCATTACGAGGTTGCGCAGCTTGACGAAGTTCACGGTAAGAGGATTGACCTCAGGATGAGCTTCAGCAAGTTGTATAGCGATTTCTTGTACATCAACCCATTTCAGGCTCATGACATTTCCTTGAATCAATGCGGCGCTTCGGCCGCATGGTTGAGCGAATATTTCGGGATTTCGACGGTGAGGTCTTCAGTCCCCACTTTCGCCTGGCAACTCAGGCGCGACGTCGGTTCAAGGCCCCACGCCCGATCAAGATAGTCTTCTTCCAGGTCATCAGCCTCATTGAGGCTATCGAAACCTTCACGAATGATGCAGTGACAGGTGGTGCAGGCATTCACACCGCCACAGGCACTTTCGATCTCGATATGATTGTCGTGGGCAACTTCAAGCAGGGACTTGCCGGTCTCAGCCTCCACGACCTTGCCCTCAGGGCAATGTTCGGCGTGCGGTAGAAAAGTGACCTGCGGCATCAGTTATTCCTCAATTTCATTCAGGTTGCGGCCCGCCAGCGCGGCTTTAACCGTCTGATCCATACGGCGAGCGGCAAAGGCATCAGTCACTTGCGACAGGCGCTTGGTCTGTTGCTCGATGGCGTAGCCATCGTTGCCTTTCATCAGTTCGGCCAGTTCCTGCATTTGCAGGTCAATGACCATGCGTTCTTCGGCATCCAGCAGGCGCTCGCCGTCGGCTTCAAGGGCACCCTGCACCGCTTCGAGCAGGCGCTGGGCATCCACTTGTTGCTCGCGCAATACGCGGGCGACCTTATCGTCACCGGCATACTGGAACGAATCCTTGAGCATCTTGGCGATTTCGCCATCGGTGAGGCCGTAGGACGGCTTGACCTGGATGCTGGCCTCCACGCCCGAGGCCAGTTCGCGCGCAGCCACGCTGAGCAAGCCATCGGCATCGACCTGGAAGGTCACGCGAATCTTGGCGGCACCGGCCACCATCGCCGGAATGCCACGCAATTCAAAGCGCGCCAGGGAGCGGCAGTCGCTGATCAACTCGCGCTCACCTTGCAGCACATGAATCATCATGGCTGTCTGGCCGTCTTTGTAGGTGGTGAAGTCCTGGGCGCGCGCGACGGGGATGGTGGTGTTGCGCGGAATCACCTTCTCCATCAGGCCGCCCATGGTTTCCAGGCCCAGGGACAACGGGATCACATCGAGCAACAGCAATTCGCCGCCATCGCGCTTGTTGCCAGCCAGGGTATCGGCCTGGATGGCAGCGCCGATGGCGACGACTTGATCCGGGTCGATTTCGGTCAATGGTTGACGCCCAAAGGCCTCGGCGACCGCTTCACGCACGCGCGGCACGCGGGTGGAACCGCCGACCATGACCACTGCACCGACGTCTTCCAACTCGATACCGGAATCACGCACAGCACGACGGCAGGCCTTGAGGCTGCGGGCAACCATCGGCTCGATCAGCGCATCAAAGGCTTCGCGGGTCAGCTGTGCCGACCAGTCACCGTAGGACACTTCAACAGAAGCAGCGTCCGTCAGCGCCTCTTTGGCCGCGCAGGCCGTTTGCAGCAGGTTGCGCTGCGCACCTGGGTCCAGGTCGGCCGACAAGCCAGCACTGCTGATGATCCAGCCAGCAATGGCGTGATCGAAATCATCGCCACCCAGGGCGCTGTCGCCGCCGGTTGCGAGCACTTCAAACACACCGCCGGTCAGGCGCAGGATCGAAATATCGAAGGTGCCGCCGCCCAGATCATAAATAGCGACCAGGCCTTCAGCGTGCTGATCGAGGCCGTAGGCCACCGCCGCCGCAGTCGGCTCGTTGAGCAGGCGCAGCACGTTCAAGCCGGCAAGTTTCGCCGCATCCTTGGTGGCTTGGCGCTGGGCGTCATCGAAATACGCCGGAACAGTGATCACCGCCCCTACCAGCTCACCGCCCAAGGTGCTTTCTGCACGCTGGCGCAGCACCTTGAGAATGTCAGCAGACACTTCCACCGGGCTCTTGGGCCCCTGGACGGTGTCGATGAACGGCATATGGGATTCACCGCCGACAAAGCGGTACGGCAGTTGGTCGCCCAATTGCTTGACGTCGGACAACCCACGACCCATCAAGCGCTTGACCGACAACACCGTGTTCAAGGGGTCTGCCGACGCGGCCAACTTGGCCGATTCGCCCACTTCGATGCGGTCGGCGTGATAACGCACGGCGGACGGCAGGATCACCTGCCCATCGGCATCGGGCAGTGGCTCGGACAGGCCACTGCGCAAGGCAGCAACCAGGGAATTGGTGGTGCCCAGGTCAATCCCGACCGCCAGGCGACGCTGGTGCGGTTGAGGGCTTTGGCCGGGTTCGGCGATTTGCAGTAGAGCCATGGTAATCAGGTCTTATCTGTCTATCAGGCGTGCATCACGGGCAGCACTGGGTTAATCGTCGAGGCGCTCTTCTAACTGGCGCACTTCGTAGGTGAGCTTGTCGAGGAATTGCATGCGCCGCATCAGGCGTTCGGCCTGCTCACGTTGCGCCGCATCATCCCAACAGGCTGCGAAGCTTTCGTTGAGCTCATCCTGGGCCGCCTTCAGACGGCGCTTGAAGACCACGACACCAGCCACATCGGCTTCGTCCTGCAAGTCTTCGAGCTCTTCGCGCCACTGCATCTGCTGCATCAGGAAGTCCGGATCATGCACGGTGACTTCCATCGGCAACTCACCACCCTTCATCGCCAGTAAATAACGTGCGCGTTTCGGGGGGCTTTTGAGCGTCTGATAGGCTTCGTTGAGGCTGGCCGATTGCTCCAGCGCCAAGCGTTGCTCACGCTCGGAAGCGTCGGCGAAGCGGTCCGGATGCACGCCACGCGCCAACTCACGGTAGCGCGTAGCAAGCTGCTCAAGGTCCAGCCGAAAGCTCGGCTGCAGCTCGAATAAAGCGAAATGACAAGGAGTACCCACGAGTAGCCTCAGATGTTGAAGCTTTCGCCGCAGCCACATTCACCGCGCACGTTAGGGTTGTTGAACTTGAAGCCTTCATTCAACCCTTCCTTGACGAAATCGAGTTCGGTGCCGTCCAGGTAGGTCAGGCTTTTCGGGTCGATAATCACTTTCTCGCCGTGACTTTCGAACACCTGATCCTCTGCAACCACCTCGTCGACAAACTCCAGCACGTAGGCAAGGCCGGAACAGCCCGTGGTGCGTACACCCAGACGAATCCCCTCACCTTTACCGCGCCCATTCAGGGAGCGGCGAATGTGCTGCGCAGCCGCTTCTGTCATGCTGATAGCCATCGTTGACTCCTTACTCGTCGCCAAATGCTTAGATCAAGCCTTTCTTCTGCTTGTAGTCGCGAACCGCCGCCTTGATGGCGTCTTCCGCGAGTACCGAGCAGTGGATTTTCACTGGCGGCAGCGCCAGTTCTTCGGCCAGCTGGGTGTTGCTGATGGTGACAGCCTCATCCAGAGTCTTGCCTTTCATCCATTCGGTCGCCAGGGAGCTGGAGGCGATGGCCGAACCGCAGCCGTAAGTCTTGAATTTGGCGTCTTCGATAACGCCAGCATCGTTGACCTTGATCTGCAGGCGCATCACATCGCCGCACGCCGGAGCGCCGACCATGCCGGTGCCGACATCAGGATCTTCCGCGTTCATCTTGCCGACGTTGCGCGGGTTTTCGTAGTGGTCGATGACCTTTTCGCTGTAAGCCATGGTACTGAATCCTCACTCATCAGGGCCGCTCTGGAACCCTGTAGAAACGCCTGCGTTTTCCGCCACGTTCCTACAAAGCTTGGGTGGCGGCTTCTATAGTTAGTGTGCCGCCCACTCGATCTTGGAAATATCGACACCGTCTTTGTACATATCCCACAGCGGCGACAGAACGCGCAGCTTGTTGACGGCTTCGCAGACCTTCTGCGCGGCGTAGTCGACCTGCTCTTCGGTGGTGAAGCGGCCGAACGTAAAGCGGATCGAGCTGTGTGCCAGTTCGTCGTTGCGGCCCAGGGCGCGCAGTACGTACGAAGGCTCAAGGGACGCCGAGGTGCAGGCCGAACCGGACGATACCGCCAGGTCCTTGAGCGCCATGATCAGCGACTCGCCTTCGACGTAGTTGAAGCTCAAATTCAGGTTGTGCGGTACACGGGCGGTCATGCTGCCGTTGATGTACAGCTCTTCAAGGTTTTCGACCTGCTTGTAGAAGCGGTCGCTCAGGGCCTTGATGCGCACGTTTTCGGCAGCCATGTCTTCCTTGGCTACACGGAAGGCTTCGCCCATGCCGACGATCTGGTGGGTTGCCAGGGTGCCCGAACGCATGCCGCGCTCGTGACCGCCGCCGTGCATGGTGGCTTCGATGCGTACGCGCGGCTTGCGGCTTACGTAGAGAGCACCGATGCCTTTAGGGCCGTAAGTCTTGTGGGCCGAGAACGACATCAGGTCGACTTTCAGCTTGGACAGGTCGATATCGACCTTGCCTGTGGACTGAGCAGCGTCGACGTGCAGCAACACACCCTTGGAACGGGTCAGCTCGCCGATGGCGGCGATGTCGTTGATGGTGCCGATTTCGTTGTTCACGTGGATCACGGAAACCAGGATGGTGTCTTCACGCATCGCAGCTTCGATCATGGCCGGGGTGACGATACCGTCGGTGGTCGGCTCGAGGTAGGTGACCTCGAAACCTTCACGCTCCAGTTGGCGCATGGTGTCCAGGACAGCCTTGTGCTCAATCTTGGTGGTGATCAGGTGCTTGCCTTTGGTCGCGTAGAAATGCGCCGCGCCCTTGATAGCCAGGTTGTCGGACTCGGTGGCACCGGAGGTCCAGACGATTTCGCGCGGGTCGGCATTGACCAGGTCAGCGACTTGGCGACGAGCGTTCTCGACCGCTTCCTCGGCTTTCCAGCCGAATACGTGGGAACGGGAGGCCGGGTTGCCGAAGTTTCCGTCGACCAGCAGGCATTCGCTCATTTTTTGCGCGACACGCGGATCAACCGGGGTGGTCGCTGAGTAATCAAGGTAAATCGGCAATTTCATGGACTTTCTCCTAAATCAGGCTGGCTGGCGTGCCGTTAGCTCTTCGGCTGTCACTCGACGGCGGACGCTTCAATCTTGTCCAGACGCGGCGCCTTGGTGTTGCAACGGCGCTGGTCCTGACGCTGGGCTACTTCTTGCACCTCACGGCGAGTCACAAGATCAGCCAAGCTGATACCACTCAAAAACTCATGGATCTGCAGGCTCAAGTCACACCACAAGTGGTGCGTCAGGCAGGTGTCGCCGGCATGGCAGTCACCCAAACCCTGGCATTTGGTGGCATCGACGGATTCGTTGACCGCGTCGATCACCTGGGCCACCTGAATGCCCTGCATGTCGCGGGACAACTGATAGCCACCACCCGGACCGCGAACGCTGGAAACCAGATTGCTACGGCGCAATTTGGCGAACAACTGCTCGAGATAGGACAGGGAAATGCCTTGGCGCTCGGAGATATCGGCCAGGGACACCGGCCCAGTTTGCGCGTGCAAGGCCAAGTCGAGCATGGCGGTCACCGCGTATCGGCCTTTTGTAGTCAGTCTCATGGACAAGTACCAAGGTGTTTCAGAATGGGAGCAAGTATGCGATTCCCGAGTATTTAAGTCAACTATAAGACCTAGTACTTTAGTCAGGATTACCCGTAAAAAGGGCGCGCGAATCATAGCAGGATGGGGTGGGGACGAACAGCGCAACCAGGCCTGCTGCAAGACCACCGAGCCAATGGAGATCAAATGTGGGAGCTGGCTTGCCTGCGATAGCTGTCTATCAGCTTGCTTATAGGTTGCTGGCCCACCGCAATCGCAGGCAAGCCAGCTCCCACAAGGGACCGCGTTCAGCCTGCCTTGGTGGTAGCGGCTTCGTCCTTGATTTCAGCAAAATCCTCTTCGCGCAGTTCAGGCAGGTCTTTGGCGCAGTACGGGCTGCCCAACTCCTTCAGCGCACCACACATACCCTCCAGCTTGCCATCCACCGCCTGCAGATGATCAAGCAATTGGCCAATGGCGCGAGCCACCGGGTCGGGCATGTCTTCGCTGACGCCATAGGCATCGAAGCCAATCTTCTCGGCCATCGCCTTGCGCTTGGCCTCTTGCTCGTCACCGACCTGCGGCTTGACGATGATCCGGCCCGGGATACCCACAACCGTGGCACCCGGCGGCACAGCCTTGGTTACCACTGCGTTGGAGCCGACCTTCGCGCCAGCGCCCACGGTAAACGGCCCGAGCACCTTGGCGCCCGCCCCTACCACCACGCCATCGCCCAGCGTCGGGTGGCGCTTACCCTTGTTCCAGGTGGTGCCGCCCAGGGTCACGCCTTGATAGAGGGTGACGTCATCGCCGATCTCGGCCGTTTCGCCAATCACGATGCCCATGCCGTGGTCGATAAAGAACCGACGGCCCACCTTGGCACCCGGGTGGATCTCGATACCGGTCAACCAGCGCCCGAAGTTCGATACCAACCGCGCCAGCCATTTCCAGCCCATGCCCCACAGGGCGCCGGACAGGCGGTGGATCCAGATCGCGTGCATGCCCGGGTAGCAGGTCAGCACTTCAAAGGCGTTGCGCGCCGCCGGGTCACGGTGGAAAACACTTTGGATATCTTCTCGCAAACGCTCGAACATTTTTAATCCTTCCGCTTAAGAAGCTCACCACGGGCCGCTTTCTGGGTTTCCGTGAGGATGCCACGCAATATGTTCATTTCAGCCCGGCTCACCGAGCTGCGGCCGTACAAGCGACGCAGGCGCGCCATCAAGTGCCGTGGCTTTTCAGGGTCGAGGAATTCGATGGCGACCAGGGTTTGCTCCAAGTGCTCATAGAACCGCTCCAGCTCGTCCATGGTGGCCAACTCGCCACTTTTGGTCGAGGCAACCTCTTCCTTTTCCACTTTGCTCGGCTGGCCGGCAGCGGCCAGCCAGGCCATGCGCACTTCATACGTCAGCACCTGCACCGCCGCCCCGAGGTTCAGCGAGCTGAACTCAGGGTCCGAGGGAATATGCACGTGGTAATGACATCGCTGCAGCTCTTCGTTGGTCAGGCCGGAGTCTTCACGGCCGAATACCAAGGCGATTTCAGCACCGCCAGCAGCCTCTTCCACCACTTTGGTGCCGCATTCACGCGGATCCAGCAGTGGCCAAGGGATACGACGATCACGGGCACTGGTGCCGAGCACCAGATTGCAGCCGACCAAGGCGTCCTCCAAAGTGGCGACCACTTGGGCATTTTCAAGCAAGTCATTGGCGCCGGACGCACGGGCATCCGCCTCGTGGTGCGGGAATATCCGCGGCTCGACCAGCACCAGGCGCGTCAGCCCCATGTTTTTCATGGCTCGCGCCACCCCGCCGATGTTGCCGGGATGACTGGTATTGACCAAGACGACACGAATGTTTTGCAGCAAGGGAGGCGCTCTCGGACACAGGAAAGGGGAGCAAATCTTACAGAACCGCCTAAGGTTATGCCATGAAAGCGAACGTCGTCCTTCACCTGAGGAAAGTTTCTGCTAGAATGCTCGGCTTTCTTTAACAACCTTAGGTGACCTATCCATGCAGCCCATGCTGAATATCGCGCTGCGCGCCGCCCGCAGCGCCAGTGAATTGATCTTCCGCTCCATCGAGCGCCTGGATACCATCAAGGTCGACGAAAAAGACGCCAAGGATTATGTATCCGAGGTGGATCGCGCCGCCGAACAGAAAATCATCGACGCCCTGCGCAAGGCCTACCCTACCCACGGCATCCTCGGCGAAGAAACCGGCCTGCACAAAGGCAGCGGCGAAGGCGAAGACTACCTGTGGATCATCGACCCACTGGATGGCACCACCAACTTCCTGCGCGGTATCCCGCACTTTGCCGTGAGCATCGCCTGCAAATACCGTGGCCGCCTGGAACACGCCGTTGTACTGGACCCGGTTCGCCAGGAAGAATTCACCGCCAGCCGTGGCCGTGGCGCCCAGTTGAACGGCCGCCGCCTGCGTGTCAGCGGCCGCACCAGCCTGGAAGGCGCCCTGCTGGGTACCGGCTTCCCGTTCCGCGACGACCAGATGGACAACCTGGAAAACTACCTGGGCATGTTCCGCGCCCTGGTTGGCCAGACCGCCGGCATCCGCCGCGCCGGTGCAGCCAGCCTGGACCTGGCTTATGTAGCCGCCGGTCGTTTTGATGCATTCTGGGAGTCGGGCCTGTCCGAGTGGGACATGGCTGCTGGCGCTCTGCTGATTCAAGAAGCAGGCGGCCTGGTGAGCGACTTCACCGGTGGTCATGACTTCCTGGAGAAAGGCCACGTCGTGGCTGGCAACACCAAATGCTTCAAGGCAGTGCTGACGGCGATCCAGCCGCACCTGCCGGCTTCGCTGAAGCGTTAAGCGAGCGAGCACAAAAAAAGCACCCCTCGGGGTGCTTTTTTTATGCGTGGGATTTAGCAAAAAACCAATTCCAACTGACTCAATACAATCCGATGTGGGAGCTGGCTTGCCTGCGATGGCGGGCTGCCAACCAACTGATTAGTTACTGACCCACCGCTATCGCAGGCAAGCCAGCTCCCACATTTGGATCGAAACCAGACCTTGGGGTTACTGCTGGTTCTGACCCAGGATCAGACGGCCTTCCTTGTCCACCGGAATCTGGCTGCCAGGGTCGCGCTCCATACGCACGGTACCTTCCTTGCCATCCAGGTTGTAACGCACGTCATAACCGACCACCTTGTCACTGATGTCGTTAACGGTGTTACAGCGAGTTTGCGTGGTGGTGTAGGTATCGCGGTTCTGCATGCCTTCCTGAACCTTGTTACCGGCGTAACCACCACCGACCGCACCGGCCACGGTGGCCAGCTTCTTACCGTTACCGCCACCAATCTGGTTGCCTAGCAGGCCACCCGCAAGGGCACCCACCACAGTACCGGCGATTTGATGTTGGTCCTGCACCGGACGCTGCCGGGTCACAGTGACGTCCTTGCAGACCTCACGAGGAGTTTTGATCTGGGTTTTGACCGGCTGCACCGCCAGCACTTGCGCATACTCAGGGCCGCTTTTTACCAGGCTGTAGGTGGCAACAGCGCCTCCGGCAGTCACACCGACAGCACCCAATACCGCACCAACCAGCAACGACTTGTTCACATGAACCTCCTGACCATCACAAGCGGACCGAAAGATCCGCGCTATACCCAGCCTTGGAGCAAAAAAAAAGGCGCGAGTTCAATACTCGCGCCTTTCTTGTAACAGCGGATCAACAAGCGCCCATCAAGGACGGTCGTCGACCTCCTTGTCGGTAACGGCAGGAGGGATCAGGTCTTCGCTGTTGAGGTTCAGCCAGATCAGCACCACGTTGGCGATGTAGATCGACGAGTAGGTACCCGCCAGAACGCCGATAAACAGCGCCAGGGAGAAGCCCCACAGGTTGTCGCCACCAAAGATCATCAGCGCAGCAATCGCCAGCAAGGTGGAGATCGACGTCGCCATGGTCCGCAGCAGGGTCTGGGTGGTGGAGATGTTGATGTTCTCGATCAACGTCGCCTTGCGCAGTACACGGAAGTTCTCACGAACCCGGTCGAATACCACGATGGTGTCGTTGAGCGAGTAACCAATGATCGCCAGCACGGCCGCCAGTACGGTCAGGTCGAAGGTGATCTGGAAGTAGGCCAGGATACCCACGGTGACGACCACGTCGTGGATCAGCGACACAATGGCGCCAACCCCGAACTTCCACTGAAAGCGGAACGCCAGGTAGATCATGATGCCGACCAGCGCCATCAGCATGCCGAGGCCGCCCTGGTCGCGCAGCTCTTCACCCACTTGCGGGCCGACGAACTCGACGCGCTTGACCGACGCAGGGTTATCGCCACCCACCTTTTGCAAGGCCTCGGCTACCTGGTGACCCAGTTGCGGGTCTTCGCCAGGCATGCGCACCAGCAGGTCAGTGGTGGCGCCAAAGCTTTGCACCACGGCTTCGTGATAGCCGGCCTTGACCAGCTCGCTGCGCACCAGGGTAACGTCGGCCGGCTTCTCGTAGGTCAGCTCGATGAGCGTACCGCCGGTGAAGTCCAGGCCGTAGTTCAGGCCCTTATGGAACCAGCTGAACAACGCCAGTACGGTAAGGAGCACGGTGACGCCGAACGCAATGTTGCGAACGCCCATGAAGTTGATTGTACGTAACATGGCAGCCCCTTAAATCCACAACTTCTTGAAGTCACGCCCGCCAAAGATCAGGTTGACCATTGCGCGGGTCACCATGATGGCCGTGAACATCGAGGTAAAGATCCCGAGGGACATGGTCACCGCAAAGCCTTTCACCGGGCCTGTGCCCATGGCGAAGAGAATCCCGCCGACCAACAGTGTGGTCAGGTTGGAGTCGAGGATCGCGGTAAATGCCCGGCCGAAGCCTTCGTTGATTGCACGCTGCACGGTCATGCCGGCGGCGATCTCTTCACGAATCCGCGAGAAGATCAGCACGTTGGCGTCCACCGCCATACCCATGGTGAGTACGATACCCGCGATACCTGGCAGGGTCAGTGTGGCGCCCAGCAACGACATCAGGGCCAGCAGCATCACCATGTTGCCCGCCAGGGCAACGGTGGCGATCACACCAAAGAAGCGGTAGATGGCGATGATGAACAGCGACACGAACAACATGCCCCACAGCGCCGCATCGACACCCTTGGTGATGTTGTCGGCACCCAGGCTCGGGCCGATGGTACGTTCTTCAGCGAAGTACATCGGTGCCGCCAGGCCACCGGCACGCAGCAGCAACGCCAGCTCGGAAGACTCGCCCTGGCCGTTCAGGCCAGTGATACGGAACTGAGCACCCAGCGGCGACTGGATGGTCGCCAGGCTGATGATCTTCTTCTCTTCCTTGAAGGTCTGCACCGGCACGTCTTTCTCGACGCCATTGACCATTTGCTTGGTGTAGGTGGTCACCGGGCGCTGCTCGATGAAGATCACCGCCATGCTGCGACCGACGTTGCTGCGCGTGGCGCGGCTCATCAGTTCGCCACCATGGCCATCCAGACGGATGTTCACTTCAGGCGTGCCGTGCTCGCCGAAACCAGCCTTGGCGTCGGTCACCTGGTCACCGGTGATGATCAAGCCACGCTCGATCAGCGCGGGAGGACGGTTGCCTTCACGGAATTCGAACTCTTCGGAAGTAGCACGCGTAGCGCCTGGGTCTGCCGCGAGACGGAACTCCAGGTTGGCGGTCTTGCCGAGGATACGCTTGGCTTCAGCGGTGTCCTGTACGCCCGGCAACTCAACCACGATACGGTTGGCGCCCTGGCGCTGCACGATCGGCTCGGCCACACCCAGCTCGTTGACGCGGTTACGCACCGTGGTCAAGTTCTGCTTGATGGAGTATTCGCGGATTTCAGCGATCTTGGCCGGGCTCATCGCCAGGCGCAGTACCGCTTGACCATTGAGGTCGGCCGGTACGATGTCGAAGTCATTGAAGTTCTTGCGGATCAGCGCACGGGCCTGTTCGCGGGAAGCTTCATCAGCAAAACCCAGCTGAATGGCACCGTTGAGCTGCGGCAGGCTGCGATAGCGCAGCTTCTCTTTGCGCAGCAGGCTCTTCACGTCGCCTTCATAGACCTTCAGACGTGCGTCCAGGGCCTTGTCCATGTCGACTTCCAGCAGGAAGTGCACACCACCGGACAAGTCCAGACCCAGCTTCATCGGGTGCGCGCCAATGCTGCGCAGCCATTGTGGCGTGGTCTGGGCCAGGTTGAGCGCGACAACGTAGTCGTCACCCATGGCCTTGCGTACGACGTCTTTGGCCGGCAATTGGTCTTCTTGCTTGGTCAGGCGCAACAAGCCGCCTTTGGATCCAGCCGCCAAGGTTGCCGCTTTAACCTGGATACCCGCGTCGTTGAGCGCTTTGCTCGCACGGTCCAGGTCAGCCTGATTGACCTGCAGCGAAGTGCTGGCGCCAGAGATCTGGATCGCCGGGTCATCAGGATAGAGATTGGGAGCGGAATAAATAAAACCGATCGCCAGCACCGCCAGGATCAGTACGTATTTCCACAGAGGGTATTTGTTCAGCATCACGCCGCCCGCTTATAACGCGGGGCGCCTTGCGCGCCCCGTCGATTGGTAAAGGTTGTTACTCAGATCGCTTTGAGCGTGCCTTTAGGCAGCGTGGCGGCGATGGCGCCCTTCTGGAACTTCATTTCCACGGTGTCGGAGACTTCCAGTACCACGAAAGCATCGGAAACCTTGGTGATCTTGCCGGCGATGCCGCCAGTGGTCACGACTTCGTCGCCTTTTTGCAGGCTGCCCAGCAGGTTTTTCTGCTCTTTGGCGCGCTTGGCCTGTGGACGCCAGATCATCAGGTAGAAGATGACCAGGAAGCCGACCAGGAAAATCCACTCGAAACCACCGCCCATAGGGCCGGCAGCAGCAGGCGCAGCGGCGTCAGCCATGGCGTTAGAGATAAAAAAGCTCATTTAGCACTCCAGTTGCAAATAGTGAATCTTAGGGTCGGAAAACTCAGTCCAAGGGCGGCACAGGGAGGCCACGCTTGGCATAGAAGGCATCGACGAAGGCGGCCAATGTACCCTGTTGAATAGCCTCGCGCAAACCAGCCATCAGGACTTGGTAATGACGCAAATTGTGGATGGTATTCAACATGCTACCCAGCATTTCCCCGCATTTGTCCAGATGGTGCAGATAAGCACGGGAGAAGTTCTGGCAGGTGTAGCAGTCACAGGTGGGATCCAGCGGCGAATCATCATGGCGATGGAACGCGTTACGGATCTTCAGCACGCCTGTATCGATGAACAGATGCCCATTGCGGGCATTGCGGGTTGGCATCACGCAATCGAACATGTCCACACCGCGGCGCACACCCTCTACGAGATCTTCCGGTTTGCCAACGCCCATAAGGTAACGAGGTTTGTCTGCGGGCATCAGGCCCGGCAGGTAATCCAGCACCTTGATCATTTCGTGCTTGGGCTCGCCCACCGACAAACCGCCGATGGCCAGGCCGTCAAAGCCGATCTTGTCGAGGCCTTCCAGCGAGCGTTTGCGCAGGCTTTCATGCATGCCGCCCTGGACAATACCGAACAGCGCCGCCGTGTTATCGCCATGGGCGTTCTTCGAACGCTGGGCCCAGCGCAGGGACAACTCCATGGAAATACGCGCCACGTCTTCATCGGCCGGGTACGGCGTGCACTCGTCGAAAATCATCACGATGTCCGAACCCAGGTCGCGCTGTACCTGCATCGACTCTTCCGGGCCCATGAACACCTTGGCGCCGTCGACCGGCGAGGCGAAGGTCACGCCCTCCTCCTTGATCTTGCGCATGGCGCCCAGGCTGAACACCTGGAAACCACCGGAGTCGGTAAGGATCGGGCCTTGCCACTTCATGAAGTCATGCAGGTCGCCGTGCTTCTTGATCACTTCCGTGCCCGGGCGCAGCCACAGGTGGAAGGTATTGCCGAGGATGATCTCGGCGCCCGTGGCGACGATGTCACGCGGCAACATGCCTTTGACGGTGCCATAGGTGCCGACCGGCATGAACGCCGGGGTCTCCACGGTGCCACGCGGGAAGGTCAGGCGACCACGACGGGCTTTACCGTCCGTAGCGAGCAATTCAAACGACATACGACTCATAAGTTGTCCTCAGGGCCGCGCGGCGCCGGGTTACGGGTGATAAACATCGCATCACCGTAGCTGAAAAAACGGTACTCGTTAGCGATGGCGGCTTGATAAGCGGCCATGGTTTCCGGGTAACCGGCAAATGCCGACACCAGCATCAACAGCGTGGATTCGGGCAAATGGAAGTTGGTGACCAGGCAATCGACCACATGGAATGGCCGCCCTGGGAAAATGAAGATATCGGTGTCGCCACTGAACGGCTTGAGCACGCCATCACGCGCTGCGCTCTCCAGCGAACGCACGCTGGTGGTGCCCACGGCAACCACTCGACCGCCCCGCGCCTTGCACGCCGCCACCGCATCCACTACGTCCTGGCTGACTTCCAGCCATTCGCTGTGCATATGGTGGTCTTCGATGTTATCCACACGCACCGGCTGAAACGTCCCGGCCCCCACGTGCAGGGTTACATAGGCGGTGTCGACGCCCTTGGCAGCAATCGCATCCAGCAGTGGCTGGTCGAAATGCAGCCCGGCAGTCGGTGCGGCGACGGCGCCGAGGCGCTGTGAGTACACGGTCTGATAGCGCTCGCGGTCCGCGTCTTCGTCGGGGCGGTCTATATAAGGAGGCAACGGCATATGGCCGACGCGCTCCAACAGCGGCAACACTTCTTCGGCAAACCTGAGTTCGAACAAGGCATCGTGACGCGCGACCATCTCGGCTTCGCCACCGCCCTCGATCAAGATGCTCGACCCCGGTTTGGGCGACTTGCTGGAGCGCACATGGGCCAGCACGCGATGGCTGTCCAGCACCCTCTCCACCAGGATTTCCAGCTTGCCGCCGGAGGCCTTCTGGCCGAACAGCCGCGCCGGAATCACCCGGGTATTGTTGAAAACCATCAGATCGCCTGGGCGCAAATGCTCAAGCAAATCAGTGAATTGACGGTGTGCGAGGGCACCGCTGGGCCCGTCCAGGGTCAGCAGTCGACTGGCGCGACGCTCGGCCAAAGGGTGGCGAGCGATCAGCGAATCAGGGAGCTCAAAAGTAAAGTCAGCAACGCGCATGATGGGGTTCGTCTAGCAGGGCCGGGAAGTCTAGCGGAAATAGTGAAAATAGACCATGAAACGTGATTGACCAACGGTAATCTCATCTCTATACTTCGCCGCCATTGAGCCCTGATGGCGGAATTGGTAGACGCGGCGGATTCAAAATCCGTTTTCGAAAGGAGTGGGAGTTCGAGTCTCCCTCGGGGCACCATCTTAAAGAAAGACCTTGAAATTCAAGGTCTTTTTTTTCGCCTGCAAAAAAGTGGGCGCCGGGCTGATTCATTGCTCACCGCCCATTACCAACCTGAAACACGACCTAATTGTGGGAGCTGGCTTGCCTGCGATTACGCCAGCCCCAACACCTTCAAACCATCTGCCTACACAGCAACCGCATCCCCCTCCTCTGTCGCCCCATTCGGCATTCGCCAAATCATCCACCACTGCCTTCGCCATCTCCCCCAAATAATGCGCCGCCCAGGCATAGCGGTCTGCGCTCTTGTCCATCGCCGCATCCAAAGCCAGCATTTTTGAACAATGAAGAAGCTCGGAGGCATGCTCCAGGGCATCACGGATGGGTACACCGGAATTGACGCGGAATAGACGATGGAGGTCGGGCTGCTTGCCGCAGGTGGAAAAAGTAATGACGCCTAGGGTTTTGTTGAGGGGTGGGTTGATCATTGGGCACCTCCCAGGGGGGTGGAGGTGTGGGTCGAGGAATTGCGAAGGTATGGCCTATCAGAAACGCTCATTGCTTAAGCTCCTATGTAGTGAGCTGCCACGTTCGTTTCTCATGCGAATGGGTGGCAGCTATGCGCGGGCTGAGAAACCGGGACAATAAGAACCCGGCAGACCCGAAGGTCTCCCACACATAGCCGCCATTGCACAGACATGCGGACACAAAAAAGCGCCAACAGTCTAATGGATGGTGGCGCCTATGCGCCTATTGTTTCTCGGATTCTCAAGTCCGGTCGCTGGGTTGGAAGCGACGGAGGGAAGGTAGCGCAGGAGCAGTTAGAGATGACAGTTGGTATCTGTGGCGAGAAGTTTCCAGCGAACTGGCAACCACCGCTTGGCATTTGTCGTATCTGTGGCCTGAATCTACTCGGACATTACTTTGTCGGCTTCCATTTCTATGGCCATAGCTCCGAGGGCAAGACAACCCGATTTGAAGTCGCTGCCTCGGTCTGTGATGGGCAGCGCCTGGTGCGTTGGTGGCACGCGCCAGATAACGCCCTAAAGCCCATCGCCGCTGCACATTCAGATGCATCTTGGTGCAGGATGAAACTGGCATGTGTGGTGGTCTGCACATCATTAGCGAAACGGTGTGCATGCTCTGCAATGGCACGGGTAAAGCCCAAGCGAACGATGAGGACAAGCGGGCCGACAGGTGCAGGAGTGGCGCTTGCTGTTTCTCTCGACCGGTGAGAAGACGTTGGAGCAGCACATGGCGGATGCCAACAAGGAGCTGAAAGCGGGTATGGAAGTTCGCATGCTCGCCGTCCCAGCCGATGCGAGCAAAGGCCTCGGTATGTTCGATGCACTGAACGGTTTTCAGGACGCTGCCACCCTCTCCGATGCGCTCAAGGCCCGCTTAGCCAAATACTACGGCACGCCCTCACCGCCTTCCTGCACGCACTGTGTGCGCCTGGAGAAATGCTCAGGTGATCAGTGATCGTTCGCCGCACGGTGGAACAGTTCATCACCCAAAACCTGCCCGCCTCGGCCAGTGGACAGGCCCAGCGTGCAGCCCTTCGCTTTGGCCTCGCAGCAGCGGCAGGAGAGTTGGCAACCGCCTTTGGTGTCACCGGCTGGCCGGATGGCACAGCCACGACCGCCGCACGAGTGTGTTTGCACGCGTGGCTGGCCGAACGCGGCGGCGCCGGTAACTTCGAGGGCGATGCGATTTTGGCGCGGCTAAGGCAGATCATCGAACGCTTTGGAGAAAGCCGCTTTACCCGCTGGGAATCTGCCGCCGCCAAGATCGATGAGCACGGGCCACGCACGATTGATCGGCTGGGCTTTCGCACGACGATGGAACACGGCTTGGGCGACGCCCTGCACACCACCAACATCTACTACGTGCTGCCAGAAGCTTGGAAGGCCGAAATCTTCAAGGGCATGAACATCAGTGCGGTGAACAAGGAGCTTATACGCCGAGGTGTCCTTGAGCTAGGTCCAGATGGCAAGGCCTCCTGTTCCGCCCGCTTACCGGGCATGGGTATCCAACGTTGTTACGTGGTGAAGACGGTACCTGGAACAGAAGAAACTGAGACTCAGGCGGCATGACCGCCAGCCAAATGATTGAGGTAATGCAGGCCCTCTTTTGGCCTGACCAGCCACGCATCCAAACCATAATCTAATTAAATAGGACAAGACATATGAACGATATCCAAACACTGAAAGACACCCGTGTGAATCTGGCAGCCGAATTGGAATGCATCCAACAGGAGCTACCACGCATTGAGGCTGCATTTGAAAGCGAAGAAGTGATCAATCAAGGGCGCGAAGACCATGTCCGCCATGAGATCGACGACCGAAAACGTCAAATCGACTCGATCAACCTCAAGATCCATATGTTGGATATGAAATTGTTTCGTCGAGAGGCTTTAGCC
This sequence comes from Pseudomonas sp. L13, assembly GCF_009935965.1. Lineage (NCBI taxonomy): Bacteria > Pseudomonadati > Pseudomonadota > Gammaproteobacteria > Pseudomonadales > Pseudomonadaceae > Pseudomonas > Pseudomonas sp. L13. The sequence goes on along the minus strand of NZ_QODJ01000009.1, from coordinate 43,660 downwards.
GACCAAGAAAGCCTGATGGCGGGTTACATTGCCGGCATGGCGAACTGGACAGCGGATGAGCTGGAACTGAACGCGAAACGCGAAAGCCTCAACACTCGCTTGGAGGAGATCCGAAAGCAAGCCCAAGAAGATATCGCAAGCGCACGACGGGCCGAGACCGAAGCGGCCACGGCTTACGCACAAGCCGTGGCCTGGGGAGATGTAGAAGGCGAGAAAACCGCCAGCACCGACGCCCAGAAGGCGGCAAAAAACCTCTCATCTGCCACTGAACAACACCGCCGCCAACAACTGATTATTACCGCCCTGGAGCAGGAGCTGACCATCGTTGACCGGCACATCACCGAGGCCCAGGCAGAACGTAAGAAGGTAGAAAACCAAGCTCTACATCTCGCGCATAACGCGTTAGAAGAAAAATGGAATGAGGCCGCCCAGGCACTTCTCGACGTAGGCGGCCGGCTGTATGCGGCTAAAAGCATGATCCAGCAGGATCCGGTGTCGCTGTTTAAGCTAGATATACCGGAACAGGGCGAAAACTTTGGCAGTTGGGGGTGGAGAGACTTGGCAGACCGCGCCGGGGAATACCGCGCGCAAGACGTACTCGCGATGTAATCGCTGATTACCCCGAAACGGTTCGCTTTCGGGAGCTGTTTAAATCACTCAAAGGAACGAAGCCATGAACGCTGCAAAACAAGACAGCTCATCCCTATCCGAAACGCTACAAGCGAGAAAAGCCTACCTAACCGCACTACTGAAAATCGTAGATACCAAGATCGGCAAAGGCACTTCAACGCAAAAGCTCACAATCATCGCGATCAAGGCTGAAATGGGGCTAATTGAGCATAAACTGAAAAAAAGTTGACGAGGATAAGCGGAAGCTAGCGGCGGCTTCCGTTGTACTCAAACTTGACGGACAGAGTCCAGCGAAATGTGATCAATTATTGCCAACGACCTGAGGCAATTCATTGTTCGCTGTCACGCAGGACTCCCCCTGTTGCACTAAGCCTTGTGATTTTGGCTTGCCCCCCCGATGACCTAACTTTCTTTTGACGATCTTCAGGTTTTTGGGATTTCGTTAGACGTTTTGCTTCAAAGAGAAAGTAGCAAGGATTCTCCTTTACATCCTTTCTATACTCAGCATACGTTTTCGCACCGTGTAAAGCCGCGGTTAGCGTTCCGAACAGACTCACTCCGGAGGTTACAACCGCAGCCGCGAGCCCACTAAAGGCGAGCCCAAGATCGACCACAGCAGCCCTTCTAACAGACTTAATTTTGTTAGATATCGCCTTAACTTGAACCTCAGACATTTCATGTTCTATATCGACAATCTTTCTTCTGATTACTGTCGAATCGCTTTCATACCGAAGTTCTCTGAATCTCGCCTCTAAATCCGTTCTAAAACTCTGAAACGCCTCCCCATCGTTATTACGAAGACTCATAAGATCGCGAGAGCTTATCTTATCCATATAAGGCAACTTCATTTTCAAAACGCATTCTATAGCGTTCTCCGGTATACCCTTGTCAACCTCCATCATTGAGCTGCGTAGAAGCTGACTATCAAAACTAGAGGAACAGGCGTAGACCGAACTTAAGCTTTGAGCTAAAGAAATGTCAGTAGTAAGCCCCCTAAAATAACTACCTGCACTTCTCGCCAGGGACTCCGCCACCCATTTGTCGAAATGGGCTTGGCTAGGTGGAAATGATGGAGTGCTCAATCTAAATTGTGCGATTCGCGTCTCATCGTCGAACGACAAAGTTTCTTGAGACATGAGATTGTATATAAATCCAGTCCCGGGGCGTGTCCCTTTGAAGTTTATAAATATTTTCCTACATGGCTCCAGCCGATCCGTAACTATCAAACCGCCAGGTGTCGACTCCGCTGTAAAAATCTCACTTTTCTCCCTAAATATTTGCAAAATAGGTGCGGGTACAAGGTCCGTGTACCCATTTGCATCATAGTAAATAGGTATTTGAACGGGGGCCTCGGCGTGATAGCTCACAGGATAAAATTTGAGGTACCCTCCGACAACCATATCCCTTTTACTTAATACGTCCTTCACTGCTCCCGCTAACGCGACTCTATTTAGTTTTTCCGAACTCGAGCCCATGCCCAAGTACCCTGACATAGTCGAAGACATGGCGCTCTTAGGTGCTGTGAAGGGAAATATCGGATCAGGCAGAATCATTTGCTCGATATACAGCGCCGCTCTTTTCAAACTACTAAGACTGCCCATTTCTGCGCTACCCACGCAGCTCAAACTTCCAGCAACGTGGCTTACTTCAACAGTTAGTCGATCTAGCTCTGCAATACAATGCTTTCTATAGCTCTCCAACTCACATTCTAAACGCTGATCAGTTTCACCATCATAATTTGCGGCAATTAATGTCGGATCAGTCAGCAAACTATGCGCCAGAAAGTCAAACATCGTATTGCTCATCAATCACCCCAAGTCTAATTACATAAGAAACAACCGGCTTCGTCAGTTGTGGATGCTACAAAGTGAAAATTGCCATCGGTAAAAATTTTAAAAATTAACTCGCCAAAAGCTAGCAGATGGCCATAGAGAAGTCTACGCACCATTGGCTGAGGCCGTTCATGAGCCACCCGGCAACATTAATCCAATGCAGAACACCTTGAACTCTCTTGGCCGACATCAGCCACAAACGAATGAAGCTCCGAGTGAGGAGCCATGATCGGGAAGTAACCTTCACGTCCATCCCAGCCGTTTTGTAGACGATCTAAATAATCTCCAAAATGACGACATCAGGTGATGTTTCAACATAGAGTATGCTTGCTAGTTAAGGAGGGCGACTATTCGCCCGACGTATCGATGATGGAAATGGAGCTCAGACTAGTAATGGATTCCGGTTCAAGCCCGGCCTCGCGAGGGCCGGCTGGCGCTTATATCGAAGGCGAACTTGGCGCTCTCTATCTGCTCGCCCTGCTGACGGGCAATCGAGCACCTGGTATGCCAGACGCTAGGCTCGTCAGCGTCCGATTTCAAGGCACCGAGCACGGGTATAAGCTGGATGACCTGATCGCTTCTGGATCAGGGCCGGCCGGGGCCGCCATCCTCGAAATTCAGTCGAAGCGGGATATAACATTCTCGCCGGGGGACAACGTCTATAAGGATGTCGCCTGCCAGATCGCACGGAGTATGGTGAGTTCCGTTCCGGTGGATAGACACCTTCTCGGCATAGCGACGCAGCGGACCAGCCGCAAGATTTCCGGCGCTTATCAGGATGTACTCAAATGGGCACGGACAATGGAGAGCGCGACGGCGTTCTTCACTCGGCTAGGCGCCAGGGGCATCGCGAGCAAGGATATGCGCGACTTCGTAGCGACAACGCGAAAACACCTCGTCGCGGGCGGTGTAGCCGATGACGACGATGCGATCTGGCGGCTGTTACGACGCATGCTCATCCTCGAATTCGACTTCGAGGCGACATCACCGATCACCCGAACCTATGGGTATGCGCTGGCACGGATGGCGCTAGCCGACGAGGATCTTGGCCGTGCCGGGGCGCTATGGAGCCGGCTGGTCGACTTGTCAATAAAGACGGGAACTACCGGCGGTGAAATAGACCGAACGACCCTGGTGGCCAATCTCGCCGAAGCAGGGTTTCGGCTCGCTGGCGGCCGCGATTATAGTCAGGCACGTATAAAACTTGCCGAGCTTTCGCAGAATACGCTCGCCCATATCGGCACGAGCGTGGCGGGGGTATCCTTGTCTCGGCTGGAAGCAGTCGCTGCACTGGACGATGCATCCGAAATGCATCGTTTCGTAGAGGTTCGCGGGGATCCCGGTGTCGGGAAATCCTGGGTCCTTCGTCATCTCGCAGAGCGTGTTGCGCGCCAAGCTCCGATCATCCTCCTCGACCACGATGCGACGCCTCCGGGCGGCTGGCTCCCGTTTTCAAACGCTCTCGGAATCCCCGGATCGGCTGTGGAGTTCCTGACCGAACTGGCCGCAAGCGGGGGGGCGATACTGTTCATCGATGGCATTGACATGTTCGATGACTTCGGGCGCCAACGCACAATCGCCGAGCTCATGAGGGCAGCGAGCGCGATCCCGAACTTCAAGGTGATCGCCACTAAGCGAACTGCCAGCAACCCCGATATTGAGCACTGGCTCGATGATCAGATCGTTGCCGCAATGGGTGGCGCATACCCGATAATAGTCGGGCCACTGTCGGAGAATGAAGTCGCGACCCTGGTCGACCAAGCACCGGATCTCCGATCGCTGCTGGACCCGAAGCATCCCGCCGCCAGGCTTGCTCGAAATCTCTACCGGCTGTCCCGGCTGCTGAAAGTGCCTAGCGCTACAGGGATCCGGACCGAGGCCGCGATGGCTGGCTTCTGGTGGAGGAGCGCGGACGGCGCGCCTGCAAACGACGTTCGCGCCGCGCAGCGGCTGATAGCAGCGCTCGCCGGCAGCGCTCTCGAGTGCGAAGGAGGGCTTGAAATCGCAGAAGATTCGGCGGCGCGTTCGCATCTGATAGGGACGTTGACGCTGAGGGAAGTGCGGCGCGACCGCCTAGACTTCTATCATGACGTGCTGCGCGACTGGGCAATAGGCAACTATATCGCCGAGCATCCCCAGCGTCTGGCGGCTCTAGACATGAGCGTGCCGGTCTCACCACGGGTTGCCCGCGGCATCGAGTTCGCCGCCAGACTAGCTCTCGAATCCGATGTAGGTTGCAGCAGGTTGATCCAACTACTCGGGCAACTCTCGCCCACCGGGGCGCATGGATCCTGGCGACGTCAGGCGTTCCTTGCCTTATCGCGTTCGGAAGCCGGATACGAACTGCTCGAAAAGTGCAGTACCGGGTTACTTGCAGACGGGGCTGCTCTCCTCGTCGAATTGTGTACGACGATTACCGCGGTCGAGACGGTGGCGACGGCCGACCTGATGGCGATGCCGGAAGGGACCAAAGTAGACCTACCACGTTCCCATCGGACCGATGTAACCGGCTCAGCGCTTCAGGTGCTGCGCTGGGTGTTGGCACATTCGACCGAAATCCCGATGTCGGCGATCGGCTCCGTGATCGAACTGGTAAAGATACTGCTCTCTCTCTGTGAGCATATTCAGATATTCACCCGCCAAATTGCTGTAATGCTTTTTGGCTGGCTACGACAGCTCGATGTCGAAGCCGCCGATGTGACGATCCCTAGGGAAAGGAACCTTGGGCGGGCAGCGAGCGACGGGCGGAGCAGCATGATCGAGCAACTTCGCCTGGTCGCTATATTTCTCGGAAAGTTCGCACCTGATGAGCTCAAGGCGTATCTCAGAGAGGTAGGCCTTGAGCGGAACAACTACAAAGTCGATGCAATCCGACAGTTTTCGAAAGTGATCGCGCCGGTTGCGCCCGCCGAACTAGCGGAACTCGTATTAGCGAGCCTCCTCCAGACAAATAAACGGCGCGGCCGCCGTGATCGAATAATGGAGCAGGCCTTCACCTTCGCCGACAACAGCTACTTACCCGCATCGCCGGCACAGCCCCCTTTCTTCGATCTACTGGAGTCTGCGCCCGCCGAAGGATTGAAGTTGATCCGCACACTGGTAGCCGAGGCGATCGCGTTCAGCAGCAATGCACAGGCGTCGGAGAGTCGTGGCTTCACCGTCAATTTCGGCGATGATCCACGCTTCTTTCCCCGAATCGACAGCTATCTCTGGTCGCGGGATCAATGCCGCGAATATTCAGCAGCCTCCGGACTCAAGGCGCTGGAAGCATGGAGCCAGCAAAGGCTCGACGATGGTGTAGCGGTGGATGATGTGCTCGCCGATATCATCGGGCCCGAGGGCACCTGTGCCGCGTTCCTCCTAGTTGCGGTGGATGTACTGCTTTCACATTTCAACGTTACGCGCGATGCATTGGCGCCGTTCATAGCGGACCCAGAGTTACTGGCCACCGACCGCATGCGTCGGGACCGTGATATAGGATCCGGGATTGATCAGCTCACAATCGGGAAAGAGCCGGAGAACAAGGTAAGACTCGCTGATTTGAAGGGCCGCCCATCGCGACACGCGACCTTGTTCGACGTGGTGCATTTTTATCTGGGAGACGATCCAGTAGCAAACCGCCTGCGCGAGCAGCTGGGTGCGGCGGTCGCGGGCCTCGAGCCCATTCAATCCTACTCGAACTTTACTGACGCGCGGTTCATCGCACGGTTTGCCAACAATCTGCTGCAACGATCGAACTGGATCGACATCGGAGACGAAAAACTAGGGTATCGGCCGCCAGCGGACGAGGCCCAACATCTCGAAACGATGGAGAAACAGCGTGTCGCACGCTTGCGTTCGATCGAGGTCGAATCCTGCATCAGTTTGGCGATCGATGGCGAAGGTAAATACGCTACCGCCGAGACTGCGCGCGATGCGGTCGCTTATGCGGGCGGCGACCTTCCCGACGACAGCGACACCGACTACCTCAAGTCGCGCTCTACTAGGCTGATCACGACGGCCTTGCTGGTGACTCGCGACGGTGAAGACAGTCTGCTCGCTACCGAGGAGGCGTGGGTCCGTCAAGTCATTGCAATCGCGTTCGAGGAACATTCTGATCGCGGCACCGGATCACAGGATACGTTGTGCTTCAATCGGCCGGCGATTGCCATCCTTACTCTGATCAATCTTTGGGCACGGAAGGACAATGAAGCGGACCGGAACGCGCTGATCCGGCTCGCGACGCGAGAGGATCGCAGTGCGGGGCCTGCATTCTCAGCCGGACTTAAGCGGATCCTAAAAACCCAGCCCAAGCTCTTCAAGGCATCTATGCGCGCTGCGTTCGCAAGCATGATTTGGCGCTGGAAAAGCCACGACGAGGACGACAAGGCAGAGCATGCGCGCTTCGGGGCAGAGAGGACCGCTGCGGTCGATAACGCAGTCGCGGCCGAAATCGCCTGGTTGGATGGCGAGGCCGAACCTGCATGGCCGGCTTGGCCCGAGGAATACCCGATTCGGCGCCGCGGTTCGCGCCTCCACGTACCTAGACTCCTAATTTCTGCAGATTGTGGGGAAGAAGAGACGATCGAGTCAGCGGTCGCCGAGCCATCGTCGATCATCCACGTCAACAGCAAGGCGGCAGCGCAATGGCTGGCTATGGTCCAAGCCGCGCCCAAGGGATCAATCGATTGGCGGCAGGAGGTGGTCGAGGCTTACGTGGGCTGGACGACTCGGATGAACGGGCTAGGTCTACCAGTAGATATCGAGATAGATAACGATCCGCACGAATGGAATATGCACTACTACGCGCTGTTCGCCGAGCGACTGCTCGACGCCACCGATGCATCGTTCGAAGCAGATCTGAAACTCGTGACAAATCTGCCGGACGAGCCTTTCGGCAGGGTTGCGCAGACTATCATCCACTCGGCCGACGCGCTCTATTGCAACGATCCGCAGCGTCCGGCCATACGGCCTGCTGAGTTGCGTACCCGTTTGGCGCAACGCGTGATGGCACTCCACAGGTGGCAATGTGCCGATGATCCGTCCAGTTCACGGATCGACATGGAGAGCGGCGGGATCATCGCAAAGATAATGCTGAACACTTACAACCCGTTCAACGGGACGGAGAGCTATCTGCCGCCCGTGTTGTTCGACCGCGTCGACCCGCTCCTTCCAGCGATGAGACCGCTTCTAGCGGGCGGGCCGACGGCCTTCGTGGCTCTGTGCACGATGAATTTGCTCTTAGTCGAGACCCGCGCGCGTCACCTCGACTTCTTGCTCGAAGCGACCGAGGCTTGGTTTGGTCGCACACAAGCGCCCGAACTGTGGATCGACATGGGCATAGGACGAAAGGTAGTCAAATGGCTGGAGACGGCGATCATCCAAGAGCCGGAGTTGCTCGCACCAGCACATCCTTCGCGCGCCCGTATCGACCGCGCGCTCGGGCGGTTAGTCGGTGTTGGCATTGCTGAAGCCCATGAGCTCGAATTGAAAGTCGAAGCGGCAGATGGGGCGCATAGATAAGAAAACCGACTAACTTTAAAACGGCTTCAAAAGTACAGCTCTTTTAGCGTGTAAGACCTTCCGTATTAGCCGATTACGACCTATGGAATAGCAGTTTTTGTACGCGCTGCTGTAACACCTATTTGGCATGTAACACCTAATGGAGGCGAAAGACAAACTACGCGTAACATAAATAAAACCCTATAAATTCATACAGTTATGATTAATCGCAACACCTGTAACACCTGTAACACCTGTAACACCTGTAACACCTGTAACACCTCTTTTCAGTCCCCCGCCCCCATTATTGATAGCGCCGCCAGCGAAAGCTTGTCTGGCTAAAATCTACCAATGCAGAGCTCGAGCTCTGGAGCATCAAACGTTAGGACGCTTTGGAGGTGTTTTTTGCCCATAACGAACAAGGAAAACACAGCAACAGGTCTCAGCCTTCGCTTGGGAGTCTGGGGATTTTTCTATCGGTACGGGGTAGGAAACCCGCCGGATCACGTTAGTGGCGGGGCTCCAAAGTTAGTTGACTGGTTGACCGAGTTGACTGAGCCATTCGTTCACTATCCTGAACGAAACCCATGACCGTTACAGATCCGGTAAGGATGCGCTTTTATCTTCAAGATCCTTTCAATTTCAACGTTGAAATTTCAGTAACCTGGTGCGGCAGCCGCTACCACGATCCCGCGGGTTTAATGCCCCGTGCATCTCTGACTTCGTCAGGGTCCCCAGCACTGAATCTCACCCCTATCAGTCAATCTTGCCCTAATCCACTAGGAGTGAACCCCAGAGTCTGATCGGTGCCTAGAAAGATCGGCCATTTACCCTTCGCATGGGACTGCCGTTGGACACACTGATGGCAAGTTGATAGCGTTGGATCTAGATACCCCCACAAGGATGATGTGATGGCGAAGACGGCAAAAGGGTCAATGAGAAAGGTCGAGATTGCATGCGTGGCATGGATCGACCTTCTTGGATACGGAAGTCAAATCAGCGAATCAGGCTTTAATCCTGCACATGAATCCGCCGCTGCAGCGATTCACCGCCTTGATAGGTTTCATACCGCCGTCAGTGAAAAGGCAAATCGGTATTTTCCTACACTGGCAATGAATGACGGGGTAATTGCTTACAGGGATCTTTCACCTCGAGCCCACAGCGTCACTTACGACTTCCTACGAAGAAGTATTGATCTGTTCCATCATGTCAATAACGTTGATCAGAATGAGCTATCGCATCCAGGAGCGCGCATGGTCATTGCGCCAGGGTTCCGAGTCAGGCGCGTACATAGCTTCGAGCAACATTTGAATGATGGTAAAGGCAAACTGATCAAAACAAAGCTTAGGGAAGGGACTATCACCCCAGAGCAAGCGATTAACGAAGCACTTAAAGCCAGACAATATTTCGATGCTGTTCCGGAGCTTCAAGGAAATTTCGCACTCACTCGTGCTTATCTCGCAGACGAATCTGGATCAAAAGCAGGCCTTGGAGGTCCGAACTGTTTCGTTGACCTCAGTCTTTTCTCCAGCACACTCCCTGACTGGATTACCTTTTCAGAAACCATCGACTGGGAGTCACGAGGCATGCAAGCGCAGTTTGGGCGTCTAGCTGGCATCAATCATGAGGTAGCAGGTCGAGTCCAGAGCGAGGGTATTCTTAGCGCCTTCGACATTGCGAAAACCTTGAGCAATGATCACGAGATTGAAGCCAAACTTCGCCAAGAGCGGTTTAGAATAGTTCGATGAAACCTACCCTAGGGCTGCTAATAATGTATCCCTACCTGTATCCCTGACCTTATAATCCCGCTACAAGGCACGGATTATATAGAACGCACGAGTCTCCCTCGGGCACCATCTTAAAGAAAGACCTTGAAATTCAAGGTCTTTTTTTTCGCCTGTAAAAAAGTGCCGGGCGTGGCAGTGGAGGTAGCGGGACCATGGAGTTGACGCTTGAAGCGGTTGCGTTGTTCGCGTTGAAGCTGGTGCATGAGACTGACCACGGCAGCCCATTGCTGCGCGATGATCCCGTGATGGAGGGCTATGATCGCGAGGTGTTCGGGTTGTTAGTGCGCCAGGGAAACCTGGCTGAAATCCAGTTGAAGCTCGATGAGTGCATCACCCAGGCGTTGATTGCATTGGGTGGAGCGGACAGCGTTCTCGGGCGTGAATTGCAAAGGCTATCCACCGATGTGCAAAACATCGCTCGTCTTGATGAGTTGGCCTGCCCACTGACCGTACTAAAGGGCTATCTGAAAGATGTGCAATGAATCGTTGATCAGCATAACGGCCAGGTAAACCATCAACACCGCCACCCCTGCATCCAGCCAACGCCAGACCGCTGGCTTGCGAAACAATACCGTCAATCGCTGACAGCACAGCGCCAACACCACGAACCACACGAGTGATGCCGTCATGGCGCCTGTCGCGAACAGCGCCTGTTGGCCCGCAGGTTTCGTGGCACCGATGGAACCAATCAGCACCACGGTATCGAGCCAGGCGTAAGGGTTGGCAAAGCCGAGTATGACCGCCGAGCGCAACAGCCCTCTTTGCGAGTTGCCGCCCTGAGCGTCCGGCATGGACTGATCCCGGATGCAGGCCAACAGACGTTGGCCACCAAACCAAAGCAGATAGGCCGCGCCGGACAACAGCAATAGTGCCATCACCTCAGGCCTGCTTCCCAATAACGAACCTAAACCCGTGACCCCGAAAGCGATCAGGAAAATATCGGCCAATACGCAAATAGCGACAACGCCCCAGATCGGCCCGCGACCGACACCTTGGCGGATCACCAAGGTGTCTTTCGGGCCAGGGGCGGCGAACAGTCCGATACCCAAGAGCAAACCTTCGAGGTAAAGGGCATTGAAGTGAGGAAACATGGACTGTTCGAGCCCTCCAGGACTATTTAGCGCAGTTGAATCGGTTGATTACCGAAACCGGTATGACGAGCATTCACAGTACTGCCTAGATCAATGGTTTTTTGGCGGTAAAAGGTCGTTAGCAACTGATCCGGATTGGGATTTGCAAAGTAGATCAATGAACTTCTGGCAACCGGTTTGCTGGGCGCAAGTACAGCATGGTAGGCGGCAGGCACGGCATGATCGGAGAGTTCTGTCAGCAAGGAACCCGCCAACACCGCGACCTCGTTCTCCAGAAGGCGTACTGGCTCCAACGCTCGTCCTTTCGTCAAAACCAGCCCTTCGCGGGTAGGTTTGATAAACGAAAGCATATGCCCGTCTTCATGAGGATCCTGGGCATATTTACGAGAACTGTCTTTGGCCTGTGGACCATAGACGCACAACTGGATGTACGATGCCGAGCGAAAGGGGGCCAAGGATTGAACGCCAAACTCCTCGCAAATACCATCCACCACTCCCTGGGCCAACTCGCTCATCTGTCGCTCATAACTGCCGACTGCGGCCACGAAAGTACTTCGGGTGAATTCGAAAGCGGTTCTTTTTGAAGCGTGCGCGGGCCAGTAACAAAACCGCTCGCACAGGTCCGGGTGATCCTCGGCAAGGGAGTACTCGGCGCCAAAAGGGAAAAACCCATCTGTGTCCTGGGCAAAGGAAAATTCATCCTTGATGGCCTGGGGAATGGCCGAATACCCATCAATGATCTTTTTGTAGTCCTGCAACATCGCATCAGGAATTTGCAGGATGCCAAAGCCTGATCGGGCAATGGATTCGCAGCATGCTTTAAATTGAGACATAGCTATATCCAAAGATAGTTGTAAAGGAATGCAACACACCAGGTTCGCAAGCATGCGAGAAACCGCGACACTGGATATAGTCAAACAGAAAGGGACCGATCCATGTCCTTCACAACGTCGCTAGCAGGTTGCGAGTGTGCACGGTTCAATACACGCGACGGCGAGCAAGTTGTCCTTTTTGGCGAACAAGTTGACGACTTTTTTCAAGGATTGGGATCACATACGGACATGAGCATCAAAACCCGCGACACCCTTCAGGCACTGGTCATACGACGCAGCCGGGAACTGGGAAAGTCCATGACTACCCTGGCTAAGGAAGCCGGCATTTCGCGAACCTATTTGTACGGATTGGCGGGTGGCATTTCAAAAGATCCGTCGGTACGCACCTTGATCAAATTGGCCAGGGCGCTGCAGGTGTCCCCCTTAATGCTGTTCCGCTACTTCGCCGATTTGTCCGGCTCGCCGGTCGATGCGCACTCAATGGCAACCACCAACCGAGCCATCGGCCTGCATGATCCTGGCGACGTTGTGGTATTCAACGCCGATGTCACCACCCCCGACCAAACCGTCGTGTTGCCAGGCGAAACATTCCAGAAAACCTGGGAGATCCAGAATGTCGGCACCCGCGCCTGGCGCGGCCGACGATTGGTACGAGTAGACGGTGAATACGTCATCGCCCGTCGAACGGCGACAGGCGCGCCCCTGGAAGTGGTGATGGGCAGCCATCTGCGCAGCCTTGACAGCGAGGTGCCGATCGCCGAAACCCTGCCTGGGCAGCCGGTGCATATCACGGTGGAGTTTGGAGCGCCGCGGGAGACCTGTACGGTCACCTCGATCTGGCGTATCGAAGATGAACACGGGCGCCCCTGCTACGGACCTGCATTCATCCTGCATGTGATCGTCAACGTCATGGCACGCTGAAAGCAGATTTAGCGCCGCCCTTCCACCGCCATCCGCACCGCCAAGCCCATCAACACCGACCCCATCAGCCAGCGCTGCAGCACCTGCCAACCTGGCCGGGTAACGAAGAACACCGCGATGGACCCCGCCATGCAGGCAATCACCGCGTTGACGCTCACACTGATAACAATCTGCAGGGAGCCCAGCGCCAGGGATTGCATCAGCACACTGCCATGCCCATTCGGATCGATGAACTGGGGCAGCAACGACAAATACATCACCGCCACTTTGGGGTTGAGCAGGTTAGTGACCAAGCCCATGGTCACTAACCTGCGCGGGCTGTCCTTGGGCAAGTCACGCACCTGGAATGGCGAGCGCCCACCCGGTTTGACCGCCTGCCAGGCCAGGTACACCAGATACAGCGCACCGCCGAGCCGCAACGCGTCGTAGGCAAACGGCACCGCCATCACCAACGCCGTGATACCCAGCGCCGCGCACACCATATACACCACAAACCCCAGCGCCACTCCGCCCAGGGAAATCAACCCGGCCGTGCGCCCCTGGCAGATGGAACGGGAAATCAGGTAGATCATGTTCGGCCCGGGTGTCAGTACCATGCCGAGTGAAATCAGGCCGTAGGCGAGCAAGCTGGACATATCAGGCATGGATTGGCTCCTGGTTTTTTAGGCTGCCAGCGTGAATCCTTCGCCGACGCGGTCGTGTTGAGCGTCATGCTAGGGGCTCGCAGGCCCAGGCGTTAGATACAGATCCGCAAGCAAAACGTCATACACCGGCGGCACCACTTACCCAGGACAGGCACATGATTGACTTCAACAACAAAGGCTTCTTCAAACTCAAGCAAAACAACGAATACGCCGAACGCGTAGCGGCCCTGCTGCTGGACGGCGAAGAAGTGGTCGACGCCTACAAGGCCATGCGTGACGGGGTCGTGTTCACCACTAAACGCATCATCGCGGTGAACGTGCAGGGGATTACCGGCAGCAAGAAGGACTTCACTTCATTGCCGTACAAGAACATCGTGGCGTACTCGGTGGAAACGTCCGGGACGTTTGATCTTGATTCGGAGTTGGAGATTTACTTTTCGTCGTTGGGGAAGGTGAAATTTGAATTCACTGGGAAGACCTCGATAGTGGAAATCTCGCGGCTGATTTCCAAGCACCTGCTGAGTTGATCCGTAGGCACAAGCCGCCGTCAGGGCGGAACCCTAAGTGGCCGTTACCTCAGGAATGGATATGTACTCGGTATAACTGTGTCAGCTGTCAGGCCGTCTTCGCAGGCAAGCCAGCTCCCACATTTGGATCGCAGCGCGTCAGTTAGACCAGCACTGGCTGTCAGGCCGTCACGGGAGCAAGCTCCCTCGCCACAGGTCCAGCGTCGCGCCGAAGTTGTGTGATACCTATGCTGCGATGACGCCAGCCCCCATACGTGTTGAAGAAAATTGCCCTCGAGAGAAAGTTAGAGGGTTCGCGTTCTATGATTATCAAATCCAAAGAGCAGGCCTACTTACATAGTAGGCCTTCCCTTTTCTGCTATTTACTTCTTCCTGGGCTTTCCTGCATCGTCCCGCTTATCGCGAACCTGGCCATCTTTATTTCTTGATCGCGGCTGCTCGCCACCACCGGGCTTCGGAACATTAACATTTGGATTCAGAGGTCTTCTATCTGTCATTTTAGTTTCCTCAAGGTACGTTGGACTTACTCAGGAAAATCACAGCCGCTGAATCACTAAATACTCAGGCACCCACTTAATCGAACTGCTGGTGGTCACCGGCCACTCCAGAGACTAGCGAATGGCCATCACCATAGCTATCCCGCTCATCGGAGCCATATCCCATTCCCAATTCCTGTGCCTGCAGCGCCAAAGCCTCCATACATATCTGACTCACAATATCCTGCCGTTCTTTCAACGTACTTAAGCGCACAACCCGAGCTCGCCTAATTTTAAGTCGCCCCTCAACCCCGTCGAAGTACACCATCATTCCCGCCCCCTACTCAAACGCCTGCCATACCAAACCGCCCCACTCAACGCTGCGCCCAAAACCACAACCCCATTCCCAATCAACCAAAACCCAAAATTCCTGCTCTGATCCGCATCCCCTTGGTAAAACGGCCCAAAATACGCAGACACGGCCACCACCAAACCGTTAAACACTCCGAGCGCCACTACAACCACCCCGACGACAAACACCACGCCCTTAACCAATTTCATATGACCTTCCAAAACCAGATTTCCCTGGACTCGTGATAATCAGAGAACGTCCCCTCAATCGAAAACCCCAGCTGGATACGCGGATAACTCAGCCAATCCGTCAACCGCCGTCCATTCCAAAGGTCAATGTGGTCACCGCTGCGATTGCCAAACGTCTCATTCCCTCGGCGCCAAAAATCTTTGAAAAAGATAATGCCTTGCTGCCCCGCCAACACCTCTTCGAAATCCTCAGGCTTTATCTTCTTCGGGCGCTGCAAACCGGGGATATTCGCACCACTTAGAGCTTTGGCCATTTCCTCAGCCGCCAACACATGGCCCTCGCTCTTGGCATGCTGCCAACAATAGCGCACGCCTCTCAACCGGCTCAGGTCGGCGCCTGACCTGCGCAGTGCTACACCCAGGTTAATGGCGCATTGGTCACTGAAATTTTTGGCGCCGTTGGTTCTACAAGGGGCGGCGTCTCCGAAGATTTCGGGGTGGTTTTTCCATAGGGAGTTGAACGTCAGCATTAGGCGTTTCCATCGCGTATTTGTCACACGAACGTAGCAAACGCTTTGCCGATAATGGCGAGGTCAGGCGCAAATCAGAACGGTCCTACTTGTGTGTAGGCTTTGGATGCTGGCTAACACTCACACGGTGCTTTGTTGTAGGAGCGAGCTTGCTCGCGAAAAACGTCAACGATGACGCGTGCTTCCTGAATGAATGCGACGCCTGTGAGCTTTTCGCGAGCAAGCTCGCTCCTACAGAGGACAGAGGGCGTGATGCGTGCCAGCCTGGGCGCCTCACTTGGGCTGGAATGTCTCCAAATAAGCCAGGATATTTTCAATCTTCTCCTGGTCACTGATCCCCCAGAAAATCATCCGCGTGCCACTCACCACCGACTTCGGATTTTCGATATAGGCCGCCAGTTTTTCCCGCGTCCACACCACGCCCGAATTTTTCATCGCATCCGAGTACTGGTAGTCCGTTGTAGTACCGGCAGGCCGGCCAATGATGCCGTTCAGTTCCGGGCCAAAACCGCCCCGCGCGCCTTCACCGATGCTGTGGCAGCCGCCGCAGGTCTTGGTGAAGAGTTTGCCGCCCGCCTCGGCGTCGCCCGCAGCGAGCGCGGGGGCAGCGATAACAGTGAGGGCGAGGGTCAATAACACATACTTCATTCAGGTCTCCCTATCGGCTGTTGCCCTCGATTATGCCTGTTCGACCGGCCTTTCCCCCAGCCGCTCCACCAGGCGTACCAGATAACCATCCGGGTCTTGCACGATAAACTGGCGTTGCCCGGCCTCCACGTCACCGGCTCGGTACCAGGCGTCTTCTACATCGCGGAACAATGGCCAGCCAAGTTGCGCCAGGCGTTGCAGGATGGGCGTCACGGCGGGCACATCGATTTGCAGGTTGATGCCGCGCCCGAACGGTGGCTGCAACGGTGCGGTCAGCCACTGGCCGGCTTCAGGGTCATATTGTTCGAGCATGATTTGCGCGCCGTGCAGGTCGAGGTAGGCAAAGCCTTCTTCTGCGCGCTGATAGGCAATGGCGAAACCTAACTGTTCGACCCAGAACGCCAGGCCGGCGCTGAGGCGGGTGACGATCAGTTCCGGCACGAGCGGGTTACGGTTAAACATGACATTCCTTGGGACGGCAGGGTGGCGTTCACCTTAACGGATTGTCGTGCCCATGGCTCACAAGCGGCCAAACGACCACCCATCGATTAAAAAACATCCAATCGAACCTATCCGGCCACCTTCCACTCCACCTTACTGAACCCCCTGATGGTGGAGTAAGGATCATGGCTCAGCCATCGATTTTGGTATTGGAAGACGACGAGATCATTCGGGCGTTGATGGTGGATGTGCTGGAAGACTTTGGTGCGGTGGTGACATCGTTTGCATCGGCGGACGAAGGAATGATTTACCTGGAGCGCGGCGATGACCCCGTGGATTTGATTGTCAGTGATATTCAAATGCCCGGCTTGCTCAATGGTTATGACTTGAGCCGTGTCGTCGCCCACCGCTGGCCTGAAGTACAGGTGGTGCTGACCTCAGGTAATACGAAAATCGCCTCCGAATTGGGCAGTTCTGTACGTTTTCTGCCCAAGCCTTGGAGCACCGACCACTTGCTTGAGTGCGTGCAGACAGCATTGACGCACTAGGGCTTGTTCCTGCATTGATAGCAGCGCGATATCATGTCAACCGAACTTGAGGGCCCGTTCTGCGGTCATGTAAGGTGCAAGGAGCGACTTTTCTGATCCACTGGTCAGCCTTTTCGCTTCTGCGTTCAGCTGACGACAATGAGTTGTGTAGAATCGTCGCCCATTTTCATGCGTCATTCATGGCCGACAGGCCCACAGTTCGAGCTCATTGAATGCATTCACAGGCCCATGACGTTAGTGCGCCCTCCTTGTTGGAAACGTTGCGCACGGGCACGGGCCTGCTGCATGTGGCGTTGGAACAGCGCCTGCCGTTTTTTTCCGAACGCCTGGATGCCCAGTGGTATCGGCGCTTGCTGCAGGCGTACTACGGCTTTTATCAGCCGATGGAAGCGGCTCTGTATGATAGCGGCTTGATTCCCGATGGATATGAGTCTGCGTTGCGTGTGAAAACGCCAACACTGGGGCATGACCTGCACGCACTCGGCCTGACTGACCACGCCATCCATGCCTTGCCTCGTTGCCCCCAACTCCCCGCATTAGACACACCGGCTGCGTGCCTCGGCGCCCTGTACGTGCTGGAAGGCGCCACCCTGGGCGGCCAAGTGCTGCGCCGGGAAATGGCCCTGCGCCTGGGTGTGAACGCCGACAACGGCGGTGCCTTTCTCAATGTATACGGCGCCGAGACCGGACGGCGCTGGAAAGATTTCCTCGATTATCTGGCCCGCCAGCCACTGGATACACATACCGCCGTGCGCGCGGTGATGGCGGCCCGTTCGACATTCAGCGGCTTTGAGCAATGGCTCGACAGCCAGGAGGTATTGCTATGAAACCCGAAGATTTTGAAGAGCTGCTTGCCAACTGCGCCGACGAACCCATTCGTTTTCCGGGGGCCATCCAGCCCCACGGCGTGCTGCTGACCTTGTCGGAACCTGGCCTGAACATCATTCAGGTAAGTGCCAACGTTGGTACGTTGTTCGGCCACACCCCGGAGGCGCTGCTGGATCAACCGTTGCACAGGTTGATTGGCGAGGAGTACGCCCAGGCCGTGCAAACCATGGCCGAGGACAGCGCATTCCTGGACTCGCCGCCCCTGCTCGTCACCTTCAAGGGTGAGCAGTTCGAAGGCCTGTTGCATCGCCACCAGGGTGTGTTGGTGCTGGAATTCGAACCCCGGCTCAAGGATTTCAAACCCCGTGCGCACAATGGTCGCACCAGCGACCTGGGCAAAATGCTGCACCGCCTGCAATCGGCAAAAACCTTGCAGGCGCTCTACACCATCAGCGTCAACGAAATCCAGGCCATGACCGGTTATGACCGGGTGCTCATCTATCGCTTCGAAGAAGAAGGCCATGGCCAGGTGATCGCTGAAGCTTCAGCGCCGTCCATGGAGTTGTTCAACGGGCTGTTCTTCCCCGCATCCGACATCCCCGAACAGGCTCGCGAGCTGTACCGCACCAACTGGCTACGCATCATCCCGAATGCGTCCTACGAACCGGTACCGCTGCTGCCCAAATTGCGCCCGGACACGGGCCAGCCCCTGGACCTGAGCTTCGCCACCCTGCGCAGCGTGTCGCCGATTCACTGCCAGTACATGCAGAACATGGGCGTGTTGTCGTCCATGAGTATTTCACTGATGAAGGGCGACAAACTCTGGGGCCTGATCAGTTGCGGCAACCGCGAGCCACTGCTGGTGCCTAATGATTTGCGCATGGCCTGCCAGACCATCGGCCAGGTGCTGTCATTGCAGATCAGTGCCATGGAGACTCTGGAGCTGACCCGCCAGCGCGAAGAAAAAGTCGAGGCGCTGGCGCTGCTGGACCTGGCGATGAAAGCCTCTGCCAATAACGTGTTTGACGGACTGGCCCAGCAAGGCCGGCTGCTGATGGACCTGACCCTCTCCGGTGGCGTGGCGATCATCGAAGATAAGCAATTGCACCGCTACGGCAACTGCCCCGAACCGGCGCAGATACGCGCACTGCACCAGTGGTTGCAGGGCAACGGCGCACCGGTATTTTCCAGCCATAACCTGGCCTCGGTTTATCCGCCTGCCGCCGAATATCAGAGCGTGGCCAGCGGCGTGCTCGCCATGAGCTTGCCCAAGCCTGTGGATAACGGCGTGCTGTGGTTTCGCCCGGAAGTCAAAGAGAACATCCACTGGAGTGGCGACCCGAACAAGCCGCTGAACCTGGAAACCTGCGACGCGGGCATGCGCCTTCGCCCACGCACGTCGTTTGAAATCTGGAAAGTGGAAATGGCCGGCATCTCCACCAAATGGAGCCATGGCGACCTGTTTGCCGCCAATGATTTGCGCCGCTCGGCCCTGGAGAACGACCTGTCCCGCCAAGTGCTGCGCGAGCAACAAGCGGTGCGTGCGCGGGACGAGCTGGTCGCGGTGGTTTCCCACGACCTGCGCAACCCCATGACCGTCATCTCTATGCTCTGCGGCATGATGCAAAAAGCCTTCAGCTCCGATGGCCCTCACACCTCACGGCGCATCTCTTCCGCCATCGACACCATGCAACAGGCTGCCGGGCGCATGAACGTATTGTTGGAAGACTTGCTCGACACTTCGAAAATCGAGGCCGGACGCTATATGGTCAAGCCGGTGGCGCTGGACGTCAGCCAGATTTTTGAAGAGGCGTATTCGCTGCTGGCGCCCCTGGCCTCGGAAAAGGGCATAGACCTGTCGTTCAATGTCGAGCCTGGCCTGCAGATCAAAGCCGACCCGGAGCGCTTGTTCCAGGTGCTGTCAAACCTGATCGGCAACGCGATCAAGTTCACCCCGCGTCAGGGCAACATCGGCATCAGCGCCATGAGCAACGGCGAGGAGATTGTATTTTCGGTGCGCGACTCCGGTGAAGGCATTGCACCGCACGACTTGCCTCATGTGTTCGATCGCTATTGGACCCAGACTGAAAACAACCCCACCGGCAGCGGGCTGGGGCTGTATATCACCCAAGGGATTGTCCAGGCCCATGGTGGGCGCATCGAAGCCGAAAGCGAATTGGGCCGCGGCAGTGAATTCAGGTTTACGGTGCCTAAGCCTGCTTGAAACGCGCTCGAATCCTACAAGCCAAACATTTGGTTACCTATGGCCGGGAACGAAAAAACCGGCCAGCTCCACTCAATCAGTGCGCAGTCAAAGGGAGTATTGATGCGAAAACAATCCTCCAATTGAGTAAGGGGTTTTACCGATGATCGTTGGCAATTCGTTTAACAGCTTCAGCTATAACATCCAGCAAGGCTTGAAAGATAACCAGCCTCCAGCCAATCCCGCACCTGCCTCTTCGCCGGTTGACAGCAACCAACAGGGGCAACACACACAACCAAAACGCGGTAATTCGAACCTGGATCCTCTCGGCCAAGGCTACCTGCCTTAAACCGTTGCTGATCACCGGCAAACACGTGCAGCGCACGCCGCTGCACTCCGTTAACAAAACACTGACATCCTCTGCGCTATCCTCACCCGTTCCACTGGATATGAGCTGCATTCTTCATGCATCAACCCGACACCCTGCCGGCCGTCATTGCGGGCCCCCTGCTACGGCGCCTGGAACCGCAGCGCCTGGTTATTTGGTTGGTGGGCAGTCGTGCCCTGCCACTGTGCTTGAGGCTGCAATTACCCCAGGGTGACACGCTGGATATCCCGCTCGATGCGACGCACTGCCAGGTCGTGCCCGTCGGGCGCCATGCCTTTATCCACCTGATCGACGTTGCGCTGAGCCACGCCCTGCCCCAGGACGAGGTCATCGGTTACGACCTGTTGATCGACGGCCTCGGCATTGCACAATGGGCACCGCACTTGCTGTATGGCGACGCGACTACGCCAAGCTTCGTGCTGCATAGCCACATCCACCACCTGGTGCATGGCTCGTGCCGCAAGCCCCACCACCGCGCCGACGAAGGCTTGCTGTGTGTCGACCGCCTGTTGGCGGACGCCCGCACACCGCTCGACCGCCCAGCCTTATTGATGATGAATGGCGACCAGATCTACGCCGACGATGTCGCAGGGCCCATGCTACGCGCCATTCATGGGTTGATTGCGCGCCTGGGCCTGTTCGATGAGTACCTGGAGGGCGCGGTGGTGAGCGACAGCGCCAGCCTCTACGGGCATCGCGCCAGCTACTACCACCGGGCCGACCTGCTGCCCGCACTGGACAGTAACGAGACCTTGCGCGAACGCTTTTTCGGCGGCGTGAAGAAACCAATCTTCACCAGCAGCACCGCCGACAATCACCTGGTGACCTTTGCCGAAGTGATCGCGATGTACCTGCTGGCCTGGTCGCCGACACCCTGGGCGCTGATCACGCCAGCACCGCCGCCGCTGAGCGCGCAAGAACAGCAACGCTACGCCCACGAACAGGTTCACATCGACCAGTTCCGCGACGGTCTGCCTGGAGTGGCGCGGGTGTTCGCGCACCTGTCGACGCTGATGATGTTTGATGATCACGACATCACCGACGACTGGAACCTTAGCGCGCAGTGGGAAGAAACCGCCTACGGCCACCCCTTTTCAAAACGCATCATCGGCAATGCCTTGCTGGCGTATCTGCTATGCCAAGGCTGGGGCAACCAGCCCCAGGTATTTGGCGAACTGCTGGGTCAAACCCAGGCACTGACCGGCCAGGTACAGGCCAATCATCTGGACGCGGCGGCGCAAGACGCGTTGCTGGAGGCCCTGCTGAAATTCCAGCAGTGGCACTACGTATTGCCCACCAGCCCGGCACTGGTGGTACTCGACACCCGCACCCGACGCTGGCGCAGCGAGTTCACCCTCAAGCAACCCTCCGGCCTGCTGGACTGGGAAGCCTTGAGCGAACTGCAACAAGCGCTGCTGGACCACCCGTCTGCCATCATTGTCTCGCCCGCGCCGGTCTTTGGCGTCAAGCTGATCGAGACGGTGCAGAAGGTCTTCAGCTGGTGCGGTTTTCCCCTGCTGGTGGACGCCGAAAACTGGATGGCTCACCGCGGCGCCGCTCAAGTGATCCTGAATATCTTCCGCCACTCACGTACGCCGGGTAACTACGTGATCCTCTCC
Organism: Pseudomonas sp. L13; assembly: GCF_009935965.1. Lineage (NCBI taxonomy): Bacteria > Pseudomonadati > Pseudomonadota > Gammaproteobacteria > Pseudomonadales > Pseudomonadaceae > Pseudomonas > Pseudomonas sp. L13. Next base: position 21,693 of record NZ_QODJ01000009.1, on the reverse strand, counting down.
GGCGATGTGCATTACTCGTTTGTCTACCAAGTGCTGATCCGCCACCGTAACGGCGGCCCCAATATCTGGCAAATCACCAGCAGCGGCATCAAGAACGAGTTCCCGCCGCGCCTGCTGGAATGGTTCGACCGCCTCAACCGCTGGCTCTACTCCCCGCGTTCGCCGCTCAACTGGTTTACCCGCCGGCGCACCATGCAGGTGGTGCCCTATATTCCGGAGCACGCCGAAGCGGGTGAGCGGTTGTGGAACTCGGCAGGCATTGGCCAGGTGTTTTTCAATGAGCAGGGCCAACCGCAGGCCATTTACCAGCACAACGCGGATGGAAGGCCTCGGACAAAGATGATGGCGCCAGAAAAATAGCGTTTCGCCACTCGTCAAAAGCAGCACACCTGCCCTATTCAAAGCGCGCCAGCGCCGATGTACAGTAGCCCCAGCCACGGAGTATCGGCGTCAACCATGACTGGCCTTGGGCGCCAGCCCCCGCAGGAAGCGCGCAGATGGACGATACATCCGGCAAAGAACCGCTACGCAATGAGGTGTCCGACCTTAACGTCGACCTGTTGCACGCCATCATGGAACTGGTCAGTGATGGCATCTGGGACTGGAACGCCAACACCGGCTTCGTCTACCGCAACCCCGGCTGGTACGAAATGCTTGGCTACTCCCACCACTCCCTGGAAAACAGCGTGTTCACCTGGGAGAACGTGATCCACCCCGAGGATTACCCCCGCGTGATGGCGGGGTTCGATGACTACATCTGCCAACGCGCCCCTCATTACCGGGCCGAATACCGTTGTCGCAAAGAAGACGGTACGTACCTGTGGATCGAGGACCGTGGTTACGTCATTGCCCGCAACCCTGACGGTTCCGTGGCGCGCATGGTGGGCGCACACCGCGATATTCATACGCGCAAATGCTCCATCGAACAGCTGCAAAAGCGCAACCAGTCCCTGGAAGCACTGGTCGCGGAGCGCACTCTTGAGTTGTCACGCGTCAACCAGCAACTGCAACTGCAACTGGACGAAAACCGCTCCCTGGCCGAGCGTGACGCCCTGACGCGCATCGCCAATCGGTACCGCCTGGAAAAAGTGCTGTTAGAAGAATGCGACCGTGCCGAGCGCTTCCGCCTGCCCTTGGCGCTGGTGGCCATGGATGTCGATGACTTCAAGCCGATCAATGACCAATACGGCCACGGCGTCGGCGACCAGACCCTGATACGGGTAGTGGAAACCCTGGAAACCTGCGTACGTAAAAGCGACTTGCTGGCGCGATGGGGTGGCGATGAGTTTATGGTAGTGCTGCCCAAAAGCAGCCTGGGCACGGCCAAAGAGCTGGCCGAAAGGATTCGCCATAAAATCAAGGAGGCGGCCCCCGCCGGCGCCTTGAACGTTACCCTGAGCCTGGGCGTGGTGGAGCGGCGCATGGGGGAATCGCCGGCAGCGCTGATGGCGCGGGCCGATCAAGCCTTGTACCGGTCCAAGGCGGCGGGCAAGGATGGGGTGTCGGAATAAGCCGCAGCTCCTTCCGATGTGGAATGACCCGGCAACTTTATTTCGTTTGCGGCAAGGCCGGGCGCGCGGCTTAGATAGCGCTGCGCCCACCACTGCCGAGTCCCAGAGTCATGAGCCACGCTAGCATCAGCCAGTCGATTTCCATCGTTCACCCCATCAGTCTCAGCCACGGTAAAAACGCCGAAGTCTGGGACACGGTGGGCAAGCGGTACATCGACTTTGTCGGCGGTATCGGCGTACTCAATCTGGGCCATTGTCACCCGGCCGTGGTGGCGGCGATTTGCGAGCAAGCCACCCGGCTTACTCATTACGCGTTCAACGCCGCACCGCATACGCCCTACATCGAGTTGATGCAACGCCTCAGCGCTTTTATCCCGGTGGAATACCCGGTCAGCGGCATGCTCACCAACAGCGGCGCCGAGGCGGCGGAGAACGCTTTGAAGATCGCCCGTGGTGCCACCGGGCGCACGGCGGTGATCGCTTTTGACGGCGCCTTCCACGGGCGCACCCTGGCGACCCTCAACCTCAATGGCAAGGTCGCGCCCTACAAGCAGAAGGTCGGTGTACTGCCCGGCCCTGTGTATCACCTGCCCTACCCCAGTACCGATAACGGCGTGACCTGCGCCGAAGCGCTGAAGGCCATGGGCCGTCTGTTCAGCGTGGAAATCGACGTAAACGATGTGGCCTGCTTCATCATCGAGCCAGTGCAAGGCGAAGGCGGTTTCCTCGCCCTGGACACTGAGTTCGCCCAGGCCCTGCGGCGCTTCTGCGACCAGCACAACATCCTGCTGATCATTGATGAAATCCAGTCGGGTTTTGGTCGCACCGGCCAGCGTTTCGCCTTCTCGCGCCTGGGCATCGAGCCAGACCTGCTGCTGCTCGGCAAAAGCATCGCCGGCGGCATGCCGCTGGGGGCGGTGGTTGGGCGCAAGGCGCTGATGGACAACCTGCCCAAAGGCGGCCTGGGCGGCACCTACTCGGGTAACCCCATCGCCTGCGCCGCGGCGCTGGCGACCCTTGAGGTGATGAGCGAAAAAAACCTGCACATGTGGGGCACCGCGCAGGAAGCCGCGATTGTGGGCCGCTATGAAACCTGGCGCGCACAACAACTGTCGCCCTACCTGGGCCGCCTCACCGGTGTCGGCTCCATGCGGGGCATTGAACTGGCCCATGCCGACGGCACACCCGCCACCCAGCAACTGGCGCAACTGCTGGAGCTGGCGCGAGAGGCTGGCTTGCTGCTGATGCCCAGCGGCAAGTCGCGGCACATCGTGCGCTTGCTGGCCCCGCTGACCATTGAGCCTGAGGTGTTGGAGGAAGGTCTGGATATTCTCCAGGCGTGTCTCACACAACTGGACGAATAGTGTGCAGCCTTGACCTGATCTCCCCACCCGCTGAAAATGCCCGACGTTTTTTTGTCTCTCCGCTTACTACGCAGTGAAATTTTAATGCCTGATTCCTACACCGAAAAATCCGCCGAAGAATCCGTAGTCGCCCTGCACGCCAAAGCCGAATACGAAAACGCCATCAACCTTTCACAGCATGTGCCAGCCGCCAAGATCATCAGCGAGATGGTGCTGGACGCGTTTCACACCTCCAAGGAAAGCGACCAGATCCGCGAGCTGCGCGTTGCCATCCGCCAGGCCCACGATGCCTTCGACGATGACAAAGCCTATGAGCTGATGGGCCAGCTCAAGCAATTGAAAGACGCCGAAGCCGCAGACAACGCCGCCCTGGAACACCTGAGCAGCCAGTTCTCGATCAGCCGGATCCTGTCCAGCTTCAAGGACGACCCAGAGTTTCAGGAACTGGTCTACGGCCTGGCCCTCAAGGTGCTTAACCAGTCGCACCAGGCCATCAGCAACCCGAGCGCCGGCAAGGGCAAGACTGCACGCGCCAAAAAAGACACCGAAGTGTTTGTGATCAGCAAGGATGGCATCAGCGTCACCCTGCCGCTGCGCACCCCGCGCTCCAGGCTCAGCGTGGACCGCGAAGCATTCGAGTTCCTGGGGTTCAACTTCGTCGGTGAAGGCGACGAGGCCGAACTGGAAGTGGAAAGCTTCGTGGATAACGCCGGTAATGAGCAGCCGTTGAGCCGCAAGAGTGTGATTACTGCGCTGCAGCAGCAGACAGCGTTTGCCGGCTACAGCATTGCCCTGCAGTAACGCGGCAACACCGCTGGACTAAACATCACTTTTAAGAGATAGCACACTGTGGCGAGGGAGCTTGCTCCCGCTGGGGCGCGAAGCGGCCCCATTCTTCATTTAAAGGAATGGGACTGCTGCGCAGTCCAACGGGAGCAAGCTCCCTCGCCACAGTCTTGGCTGGCTGCAGGTAATGGTTCAGCCAACACGTGCGATCTGCGCGGCAAACACCTCGCGAAAGCGTTCCATCTCCTGCTGGTTGCCCACTGTCACCCGCACCCATTGCGGCCAGTTCTGCCATACGCGCCCCACCAGCACATTCTGTGCGGCCAGCCGCTCAACCACCTGCTCAGCTGGTTGCTTTACATCGATCATGAAGCAATTGCTCTGGGAAGCAGTGCAGCTAAAGCCCCGGCCTTTGAGCCAGACGACTGTCTCATCACGCAACCTGGCATTGAGCGCTTTGCGTTGGCCCACCAACGTGGCGTCCTCCAGGCTGGCACGTGCGCCCAATAGGCTGGCAGCGGCCGGGACGTTGTCACCGCCGAACACCGCCAGCCGCTCCAGGAGCGCCGGGTGCCCGATTGCCAGGCCCAGGCGCGCACCGGCCATGCCGTAGATCTTGGAGAACGTGCGCAGCACCAGCAGGTCGTCGTGGTCGTTGACCCAGCTCACGCAACTGGGGGCATCGCAGAAGTCGATATAAGCCTCGTCCACTACCAGCACGCTGCCCTTGGGTTTGTGCGCCAGGGCTTGGCGGATGGCCTCGGTCGAGGTGAGCGTACCGGTCGGGTTGTTGGGGTTGCACAGGTACAGCATGCCGGCCTGTGGGTCCGCCGCGAGCATGGCGGGCACATCGTGGGCATGCTGGGCGTCAAGGCTCACTTCTTGCACCGGCGCCTTGATCGATTCGGCCGCCTGGCGCGGTACTTCGTAGGACGGCGCGGCCATCACCAGGCCGCGGGTCTGGCCGGTGAACGCCAGCACTGCGTAACGCAGGGCGGCCATCGAGCCGGCAAACACTCCGACGTAGTCTTCGGCTATGCCCTGTTGTTGGGCGAACAGTGCGGCTAATGCATACATGTCCGGGTAAGGGTAACGCCCGGAGGCTGCAATCGCGCGCTGCATCGCCTGGCGAGCCGCGTCTGAAGGGCCGTAGGGGCTTTCGTTGTAATTGAGCAGCACCTTGTCAGATTTCGTCGGCGCCGGGCTGGCGAGGGCCCAATTGAGCTGCCCCATCACAGGCAGGGCCGCGCCCAGGGCGAGAAGGGATCGACGACTGACACGCACCATGGAGACTACTCCTAGTAGAGGCGCGAGGGATTCGCGCGGGCCGTTCAGAAGAGTATGACGAGAAAGCCGTTGCCTGGTTTACCACCAAGGCGTATCCCTGCACTCAGTACTTTATTGTTATAGCGGGCGCATGCAACACTTTCACTGCCGCCAAACCCGCAACATTGGGTTGTGCCGGCATGGACTGATGACTAAATGGAAGTGGTGAGCACTTGATACACAGACGGGAAAAAACCGAGCACTTGAAGAGCAATATCAAGTACTTGATCAAGAGTCGTGGCGAAACCCAGCTTTCGTTGAGCAGTGCCGCCGGCCTGACCAGGACCACCATCTACAACATCCTGGAAGGCAAGGTCGTTAACGTACAGCAGTCGACGATTCGCAAGATCTCGGACTTCTTTGGCGTGTCCTACGAAGAAATCGAGACCATCAGTTTTGAGGCCAAGGAAGTCATCGAGAGCAACGTTTCTCCACTGGGTAACAAGAACCCCGCGGCAGTGCCTGTGCTCAAGGAAAGCCTGCTCATGCAGAACCTGGGCAAGCGCATCGGTGAACTGGCCACGCTTCATCCGCTGACCTATTACTTTGGCAGCGCCTGCAACCTGATCGGCGTGCGCCTGGAGCATGGGATTCCCGGCCTTAATGAGCCTGGGGATTTGCTGATCGTGCAGAAAGGCTCGTCGAGCGACGATAAAGAAAAACTGGTGTACGACCGCGCCACCAAGAAGCTGTTCATCACCCTCGAACCCTGTGGGAACTCAGAGCGTTTGTGTGTCATCGGCGACATCCTTGAGGAGCGCTTCAATGACAACGTCTGAGGGCGCCGTGGAAAACAGCAAATACAAGTTGCTGGGTTTTGAAAATGACAAGCGCCTGGCGGTGATCATGGTGATCGCCACGGGCAAGGTCCTCAAGATCAAGCTGAGTGAAGTGCTCAGCAGTGAAATGATGGACAACTTCAACAAGATGGAAATCAAGAACCTGTACAAGAAGTTCTACTCCCAAGGCGGAGCGCTGACCGCTTACGAGATAAACGACCGCAATGAAAACTCCTGGATGATCTACATCATCCTGAACTTGCTGCTGTTCACCTTCTATATCTTCACCAGCATTGCCGCGACCAAGCCGATTTACCTGGAGTCGTTGGGCATCATCGTCACACCGGGCACATTCCTGTACCCGCTGACCTTTTTGATCGTGGACTTGCTCAACGAGAATTTCGGCTTGCGCCTGGCCAGGCGGGCCATTCTGTTTGCGTTTGCCAGCAACGCGATGATCATCATCCTGCTGTATGGCTCCACGTTCCTGCCGGGGCTACCGGGCTGGAAGCTGGATGGGCCTTATACCGACGTGATCCTGCAAGTGTCGTCGGTGCTGGTGGCCTCTTCGGTGTCGTTCCTGGTGTCGGAGAACATAAACTCCTACCTGCTGTGCAAGATCAAGGAGCTGACCAACTCCAGGTACCTGTACCTGCGGATATTCCTCAGTACATTCTTCGCGGTGATTATCGACAGCTTCCTGTTCTGCTTTATTGCCTTCTACGGCGCCATGCAGACCAGCGATATCCTCAGCATGATTTATGTGCAGATCGCGATCAAAGTCGGCTTTGCGTTCTTCAATATCCTGCCCGCCTATGGCGCACGCTCATTGTTCAAGCGCTATCAATAATCCTGTAGGAGCGAGCTTGCTCGCGAAGAACGTCAACGATCACGCAGCGCATCTGGTGGAACGCGGCGCTCTCGGGTTCTTCGCGAGCAAGCTCGCTCCTACACAGGTTATTTGAGTTTTAACTTGTGCTTGAGGCTCTGCATGACAGGTGTCTTGTTCTGCAGGTAGTCATTCAAGCCCCGAGCGCGCAGGTTGCACGCATCACACTCGCCGCAGCCAGTACCGATGATGCCGTTGTAGCAAGTCAGCGTCTGCTCGCGCACCAGCTCCAGTTGCCCGTGGTAATCGGCCAGGGCCCAGGTCTCGGCTTTGTTCAGCCACATCAACGGGGTGTCCAGGCGCACATCGTATTCCATGCCCAGCTTGAGGGCCTGGTTCAGCGCTTTGACAAACTCATCCCGGCAATCGGGGTAGCCCGAGAAGTCAGTTTCGCACACGCCGGTGATGACGGTCTCGGCCTTGACTTGGTAGGCGTAGATCGCAGCCAGGGTCAGGAACAGGATGTTGCGCCCCGGCACAAAGGTGCTCGGCAGGCTTTCACCCGAGCTGTTCACGGTCGGCACCGGAATGTTGTCACGGGTAAGGCTGCTGATCGCAAGCTCATTGAGCAGGGACACATCCATCACTTTGTGCACAGTGGCACCCAACTGCTTGGCCAGCTTCTGGGCCACTTCGATTTCTGCCACGTGGCGTTGGCCGTAATCGAAGGTAATGCAGTGCACTTCGTCATACAGCGGCAGGGCCTGGATCAGGCAGGTGGTCGAATCCTGCCCGCCACTGAAGACCATCACGGCTTTTTTACTCATTGCATTGCTTCCTGCATTTGTAGAATTGGGAGGTAGGAGCGAGCTCGCTCGCGAAAAACGTCAAAGATAACGCAGCGCTCAATAAAAAACCCCGCGCGACTTTCGAAGGCGGGGCTTTTTTACTGCAAGACCACTCAGTGGGCGTAGGTCAGCAACAGCTCTTTCGGCACTTGGAAATCCAGGGACATCATCACGCTGAGCGCGGTGATGGTGAAGATCGAGAACACGAACAGCTTGCGCGCCCAGACGGTGTCGTCCACCGCCTTGTAGCCGGTCCAGGCCATGTACAACCAGTACATGCCCATGGCGGCTGCGACAGCGAGGTAGCTCATGCCGGCGTAGCCACTGAAGGTCAACATCAAGGTCGCCACGAGGAAGGCCAGGATGTAGAGCAGGATGTGTTTCTTGGCCACCTGGATGCCACGCTTGACCGGCAATACCGGAATCGATGCAGCCAGGTAGTCATTGAAGCGGAAAATCGCGATGGCGTAGGAATGCGGCATCTGCCACAGGCTGAACATCACCAGCAGCGTCAGCGCGGCCATGTCGAAGCTATTGGTCACAGCCACATAACCAATCACCGGAGGCATCGCCCCCGACAGACTGCCCACCAGCGTGCCGTGAACCGACTTGCGCTTGAGGTACAGGCTGTAGAGGCCGACGTAGATGACAAAACCGATCACGGCAAACAGCGCCGCCAACGGGTTGGCCACCTTGTACAACAGGGCCACACCGGCAACACCCAGGACGGTCGCGTAGATCAGTGCCAGCTTCAGGGAGATGAGGCCCTGGACCAGCACGCGATTCTTGGTGCGCTCCATCTTGATGTCGATGTCACGGTCGATGCAGTTGTTGAATACGCAACCGGAAGCAACCACCAGGGACGTACCGATCATTGCCGCCAGGAAGATGGCCAGATCGACATGTCCCTTGGAGGCCAGGAAGAAACCGCCCGCCACAGAAAGCACGTTACCGAAAATGATCCCCGGTTTGGTGATTTGGATAAAGTGCTTAAGCGACATCGGGTCTTACCTCACTTCGCCATCATGTAGGTGTGGATGCTGAACATGATCCACAGCGACAGACCAACCAGCAGAACGATCACCAGGCCTGCGAACACAAACGCGATCACGTTCTCGCGCTGCTCTTTGGAGCGGTCCAGGTGCAGGAAGTACACCAGGTGAACCAGCACCTGAATCACCGCGAACGCCAGGACGATCATCAAGGTGATCGACTTCGGCAAGGTTGGGTACATCACCAGGCCGAACGGGATCAGGGTCAGGATGACCGACAGGATGAAGCCGATGGCGTAAGACTTTACGCTGCCGTGGCTCGAATCGTGGCTGTCATGGGAGTGTGCATTAGCCATTACAGAGTCCCCATCAAGTAAACGACGGTGAATACGCAGATCCAGACCACGTCCAGGAAGTGCCAGAACAGGCTCAGGCAGCTCAGGCGGGTCTTGTTGGTGTTGGTCAGGCCGTGCTTATTGACCTGATACATCATCACCGCCATCCACAGCAGGCCAGCGGATACGTGCAGACCGTGGGTGCCGACCAGCGTGAAGAACGCCGACAGGAAACCGGAACGGTGCGGGCCGTAGCCTTCGGAGATCAGCAGGTGGAACTCGTTGATCTCCATGCCGATGAAGCCCAGGCCGAACAGGAAGGTCAGGCCCAGCCAGCTCAGTACGCCCTTCTTGTTGCCCTTGTAGAAGGCCAACATGGCGAAGCCGTAGGTGATCGAACTGAACAACAGCAAGGCGGTTTCGCCGAGCACGTAAGGCAGTTCGAAGATGTCGTGGCCCGACGGGCCACCCGCTACGTTGTTTACCAGTACCGCGTACACCGCGAAGATCGACGCAAACAAGATGCAGTCGGTCATCAGGTAGAGCCAGAAACCGTAGACGGTTATCGGCCCCGAGTCGTGGTGGTGGTCATCGTGCCCATGGTCATCGACATGGGCGTGTCCAGCATTGGTCACTAAGTTCGACATGGTTTAAGCCTGTTCCAACGAGGTTTCTACACGGTTGGCCGGGATCTTCTTCTCGGCTACCAGGCGAGCGTGCTGCTCGGCTTCGATGCGTTCGATCGTTTCGACCGGCACCATGTAGCCTTGATCATCACGGGCAGCGTGAATGATGAAGTAACCGATAGTGCCCACCAGGCTCGCGATTGCCAGCCACCAGATGTGCCAGATCATCGCGAAACCGAACACGGTCAACAGCGCACCCATCACCACGCCAGTGGCGGTGTTGTTTGGCATGTGGATCGGTTCGTAGTGCTTGGGCTTCTGGTACGCAGTACCGTCTTCCTTGGCTTCGGTGAACGCATCAATGGTGTTCGCAGTAGGGATCACGGCGAAATTGTAGAACGGTGGTGGCGACGAGGTCGACCATTCCAGGGTGTGGCCGTTCCATGGGTCGCCGGATTCGCACATGTTCTGCTTGCGATCACGCACGCTGACGTACAGCTGGATCAGCTGGCAGGCGATGCCCACAGCGATCATCACCGCACCGAACATGGCAACGTACAGGTACGGTACCCACTCAGGGTTGGTGGTGGCGTTCAGACGACGGGTCATGCCCATGAAGCCCAGTGCATAGAGCGGCATGAACGCGACGAAGAAGCCCGAGATCCAGAACCAGAACGCAGCCTTGCCCCAGCCTTCGTGCAGCTTGAAGCCGAACGCTTTCGGGAAGTAGAAGCTGAAACCAGCGATGTAGCCGAATACCGCACCACCGATGATCACGTTGTGGAAGTGGGCGATCACGAACAGGCTGTTGTGCAGCACGAAGTCAGCACCCGGGATGGCCAGCAGTACGCCGGTCATGCCGCCGATGGCGAAAGTCACCATGAAGCCCAGGGTCCACAGGACCTGGCTGGTCATGCGCAGACGACCGTGGTAGATGGTGAACAGCCAGTTGAATAGCTTCACCCCCGTCGGGATGGAAATCAGCATCGTCGCCAGGCCGAAGAAAGCGTTGACGCTGGCCCCCGAACCCATGGTGAAGAAGTGGTGCAGCCATACCATGAAGCCCAGTACGGAGATTGCGCCCGAGGCGTAGACCATCGAGTGGTGACCGAACAGGCGCTTGCCGGTAAAGGTCGAGATCACTTCGGAGAAGATACCGAACGCCGGCAGGATCAGGATGTACACCTCAGGGTGACCCCATGCCCAGAACAGGTTCACGTACATCATTGGATTGCCACCAAGTTCATTGGTGAAAATGTGGAAATCCAGGTAACGGTCAAGCGACAGCAGCGCCATGGTAGCGGCCAGGATCGGGAACGAAGCCACGATCAGCACGTTTGCCCAGGTGCAGGTCCAGGTGAAGATCGGCATGTCCATCAGTTTCATGCCAGGGGCGCGCATTTTCAGGACGGTGGCCAGGAAGTTGACCCCCGTCAATGTCGTCCCGAGCCCTGATAACTGTAGCGCCCAGATGTAGTAGTCCACACCCACGCCCGGACTGTATTGCAAGCCCGACAATGGCGGATACGCAACCCAGCCGGTCTTGGCGAATTCGCCGACGCCCAGGGAAACGTTGATCAGCACCACGCCGGAAACCAGCAGCCAGAAGCTCAGGGAGTTCAGGAACGGGTAGGCAACGTCACGCGCACCAATCTGCAGCGGCAAGGCAAGGTTCATCAAGCCGGTGAAGAATGGCATCGCCATGAAGATGATCATGATCACACCGTGAGCGGTGAAGATCTGGTCATAGTGTTCAGGTGGCAGGTAGCCAGGCGAACCCTCGGTGGCCATGGCCAACTGGGTACGCATCATGATGGCGTCGGCAAAACCACGCAGCAGCATGACCATGGCAACGATGACGTACATGACGCCGATTTTCTTGTGGTCGACCGAGGTCAACCACTCGGTCCACAAGTAGGACCACTTCTTGAAATAGGTGATACCCGCAACCAGCGCCAAACCACCCAGCGCGATCATGGCGATAGTCACCATTACGATCGGCTCGTGGAATGGGACCGCGTCCCAACTTAATTTACCAAACATCGTTTACTCCTCTGCCCCAGCAGTTGAATGCGCGCCCGTATCAGAACCTTCAACCACGGCCACTTCTTTCTTCTCGTGCTTGACCGGCTTGCCTGGCTTCATACCTTCGTACTTGTCGACGATTTTCTGAAACAGGTCCGGCTCATACGCGGAGTACAAGGCGACAGGGTTGTTCTGGCTCGGTTTGGTCAGAGCGTCGTATTCAGCTTGATCAAGCTGTTTAGGTGCGGCCTTGACTGCAGCTACCCAGGCGTCGAAATCTTCCTGGCTTGTCGAGATCGCTTTGAATTTCATGCCGGTGAAGCCAGCGCCGCTGTAGTTGGCGGAGATGCCTTCCATTTCAGCTTTCTGGTTGGCGATCAGGTGCAGGCGGGTCTGCATGCCTGCCATCGCGTAGATCTGGCCACCCAGTGCTGGGATGAAGAACGAGTTCATCACGGCGTCGGAGGTGATCCGGAAATTAAGCGGGGTGTGCTCCGGGAAGCGGATCTCGTTGACAGTGGCGATACCCAGGTCCGGGTAGATGAACAGCCACTTCCAATCCAGCGCGACCACTTGGATGTTCACAGGCTTGACGTCGGACTCCAGCGGACGGTACGGGTCCAGCGCGTGGGTCGACTTATAGGTGATGTAACCCAGGGCGATGATGATGAGGATCGGAACCAGCCACACCGCGATCTCGATCTTGGTGGAGTGCGACCACTTCGGCGCGTAGGTAGCGCTGGTGTTGGACGCGCGGTATTTCCAGGCGAAGGCGAAGGTCATCACGATCACAGGCACCACAACCAGCAGCATCAGCAGGGTAGCGGTGATGATCAGGTTTCGTTCATCCAGACCGACCTGTCCTTTTGGGTCGAGCAAGGTCCACTTGCAGCCTCCCAGCATTAACATCATGCCAAGCAGCGGCAAAAAGCCTAGTAATCGGGGGTACCTGTTTTTACTCATCTCACGACCTCTAAAGCAGCTTGCGCAATGCAGTTGGGTTTTGATCGCCAACACTTCACCCTGCCAAGGGTTGGCATTTCTCTTCGATTGAATAAGAGCCTGCCCGACACGTCATGACTGTACGTTTCACGGACCTGCAGTGAGTTCTTATTCGATTTCGTGGCTAAAGGCCTTGTTACAGACCAATTCCATTTGGTGCGGATAGTTGAAAGGCTGCCGGAACCTGGGGTCGCATTGAGCCTTCCATCTGCTCCTCGACCGCTCCAATGCTCAAATATTGAACAGCACCGGACATTCAGTGCGGGCGATTGTAGTTAGCTAGCGATGTATAAACCATGTCTTATAAAGAAATAATTTTTATCGATTCCAGCAACAATCCTTCACCAAAGTTGCAAAGATTCGCGATCTTATCGTGTTCGATTCTCAACAAAAACCACAAAAATTGCCGTGTTATTGGGCACAGTGCCACTTCCCTTACGGCTTGTAAGGGCATGCGGATGCCGTCCAAGTCCCCATAAAACAAGGCATTCATTGAGGCAGCAGGGGTTGGGGCCGCACACAAATCGGGCCACCGCGCGAACCACGAACTGACAGCACAATTTGTGCGTCGGGTGCAAATTTAAGGGCCGATTTGGCGGGTCAGAAACGTCCTGCGACAGCGTCCGTGTGACAACATGTCGCACGCTGCGCGCACCTTCCGTTGCCCCTCGTCACGGTGCTTTCACAAATCCCTACAAACAAAAACGCCCCGGCCTTCAATCAGAAGGAACGGAGCGTTTGGCAGGCGCGGCGACTCAGGCTTTGGGATGACGATTGCGATAGATGCACAGGGGCACCAGGATCGCCGTCAGCACGAATGCCACCAGTGCCCATTGGGCCAGGGACAGGCCGAGGATCGGTGGGTAGGGGGTGCTGCAGAAGCCATCGACCTGGAAGCCCAGGGGAAACACCTTGGCCAGAGGCAGGTCGTCGACGATCGGTTGCAACACATCGATACCGCAGCTGACCTGAGGGAAGAACTGGGTGTACACATGGTGTCCGGCCGCAGCCACGCCACCCAAGGCGCTGAGCACCACCAACCCTTCGAAGAACGTCAGTGCGCCCTTGGTGCGCATGGCGGCGCCGATGAACGCGAAGAACGCAATCAGCAGCAAGGCATAGCGCTGCAGAATGCACAGCGGGCACGGTGCTTCGCCCAGCACCACTTGCATGTACAGCGCCCCGCCAATCAGCGCCAGGCAGATGATGCCCAGCAACACCAGAAAGCGCCGCTCCCTGCCTAAACGCATGTCGTCAATCATCCCCGTCTTTCCCTTTCTCTGATTATGGTTGTGCCTGATGGCAACAAGTTTACACACAGGCAGTGGTTAAAACAGAGAGGGGTTAACGGCGGATTAATCGTGGCAAATGTAGTGATTGTTCGGACGCCATCGCGGGCAAGCCCGGCTCCCACATTGGAATGCAATCCTCTGTGGGAGCCGGGCTTGCCCGCGATGATGCCGATACGGTCAATAGGCCAAATTCTATTCCAGCGCGGCCGCCGGGCCAAAGAACTCATAGCGAGCCTGCTCCTGCGGCACACCCAGCGCCTTGAGATGCCGCTTGATCGCCGCCATGAAGCCCTTGGGCCCCAGGAAATAAGCATCAATGTCGCGCTGCTCAGGCAACCAGGCTGCCAGTTGCTCCTGGTTGAGCATGCCGACCTTGTCTGCCGCCGGGCTGATGCCGTCATCCTCGGCGTAGCAGTAGAAACGCTTGAGCTGCGGATGCTTGGCCGCCAGGGCGTCCACCCAGTCACGGAACGCATGCACCCCGCCGTTACGGGCGCAATGGATGAAATGCACCGGGCGTTCGGTTGCCAGGGCGGCTTCGAGCATCGGCAGTGTGGGCGTAATGCCTACCCCGCCGCTGATCAGCACCAGAGGTTTATCACTGGCGGCCAGGGTGAACTCGCCCGACGGTGGGAACAGGTCAATGGTCGCACCCACGTGCATCTGGTCATGCAGGTAATTGGAGACCCGCCCACCCGCTTCGCGCTTGACGCTGATGCGGTACAGGCCAGTGTCGGTGAGGGCCGACAGGGAATAGTTGCGGCGCACTTCTTCGCCATCGAGCACCAGTTTCAGGCCGATGTACTGGCCGGGGGCTGCGGCCAGGATCGGGCCGTTGTCCACAGGGGCAAAGTAGAAGGAGATGATCTCGTCGCTCTCCTCCACGCGCTTGACCAGCAGGAACGGCCGCGCACCCCGCCAGCCGCCGGGCGCCTGGGCTTTTTCGTCGTAGATGGCCGCTTCGGCGCCGATCAGAATGTCTGCCAACTGGCCGTAGGCCGCGCCCCAGGCACTCATGACCTCGGGGGTGGCAATCTCGCTGCCCAGCACTTCGGAAATAGCCCGCAGCAGGCACGCCCCAACGATAGGGTAGTGTTCCGGCAAGATCTGCAAGGCCACGTGCTTGTTGATGATCTTGGCCACCAGGTCGCCCAGTTGGTCCAACTGGTCGATATGCCGCGCGTACATCAGCACGCCATTGGCCAGGGCGCGAGGCTGGTCACCGCTGGCCTGGTGGGCCTGGTTGAATAGCGGGCGCACCTCGGGGTACTCGGACAGCATCATGCGATAAAAATGGGTGATCAGCGCTTCGCCACCGCTTTCCAGCAGGGGCACGGTAGATTTGATGATTGCACGGTCTTGGGCACTAAGCATGGGAGACTCCTGGGTCTTCTTACTGATTGCCTTAAGGCAATCAGTAATCGTGCCAACTTATAAATCATTTATTTTCAACAAGTTAAATATTCTGTAGTCAGTATGACCTCCTACACTTTATAGTCATAAGGACTACAAGGAGTCATTATGACTGCACAACCCCTGCTCACCACCTTGCTGCCGTTGGTCGCTGACCTGTCCCGGGACTTGCCCGAAGGCGAGCGCTACCGACGCCTGCTGCAAGCCATGCGCGCCCTGCTGCCCTGCGACGCCGCCGCGTTGTTACGCCTGGATGGCGAGTGGTTGGTGCCGTTGGCGGTGGACGGCTTGAGCGCCGATACCTTGGGCCGACGCTTCAAGGTCAGCGAACATCCGCGCTTCGAGATCCTGCTGAGCAGCCCCGGCCCTACCCGCTTCGACAGTGACAGCGAATTGCCCGACCCTTATGACGGCCTGGTCGCCGGCTTGCACGGCCACTTGGAAGTACACGACTGCATGGGCTGCCCGCTGTTTATCGATGACCAGCCCTGGGGCCTGCTGACCCTGGACGCCCTCGATACCGAGCGTTTTGAACGGGTCGAGCTGGACGCCCTGCAAGCCTTCGCCAGCCTTGCCGCGGCCACCGTCAACGTGGCTGAACGCATCGAGCGCCTGGCGCTGCGGGCCGAAGACGAGCACCAGCGCGCCGAGATCTATCGCCAGGCCAGCGGCCAGCAGCACAAGGAAATGATCGGCCAGAGCAAAGCGCACAAGCGCCTGGTCGAGGAAATCAACCTGGTCGGCGGCAGCGACCTGACCGTGCTGATCACCGGCGAAACCGGGGTCGGCAAGGAGTTGGTGGCCCAGGCGATCCACGCCGCCTCTTCGCGCGCCGACAAACCGCTAATCAGCCTCAACTGCGCCGCCCTGCCCGAGACCTTGGTCGAAAGCGAACTGTTCGGGCATGTGCGCGGCGCCTTTACCGGCGCGTTGAACGAGCGCCGAGGCAAGTTCGAACTGGCCAATGGCGGCACCTTGTTCCTGGATGAAGTGGGTGAGTTGTCGTTGACCGTGCAGGCCAAATTGCTGCGCGTGCTGCAAAGCGGCCAGTTACAGCGATTGGGCTCGGACAAGGAGCACCAGGTGGACGTGCGCCTGATTGCCGCCACCAACCGCGACCTCGCCGAAGAGGTGCGCAATGGCCGCTACCGCGCCGACTTCTACCACCGTTTGAGCGTCTACCCGCTGCAAGTGCCGGCGCTGCGCGAGCGCGGGCGTGATGTGCTGCTGTTGGCGGGCTTCTTCCTTGAACAGAACCGTTCGCGCATGGGCCTGGGCAGCCTGCGCCTGACCGGTGATGCCCAGGCGGCGCTGCTGGCCTACAACTGGCCGGGCAATGTGCGCGAGCTGGAGCATTTGATCGGACGCAGCGCGTTGAAAGCCCTGGGCAACTGCCGCGAGCGCCCGAAGATTCTCAGCCTGAGTGCCCTGGATCTGGACTTGCCCGAGGTGACTCCCGCGGTGGCCGAACAAGCACCGGCCCAAGCCCTGCCCATGGTCGGCGGCGACCTGCGCCAGGCCACCGAGCACTACCAGCGCCAACTCATCAGCGCCTGCCTGGAACGCCACCAGCACAACTGGGCCAGCGCCGCCCGCGAACTGGGCCTGGACCGCGCCAACCTGGGGCGCATGGCCAAGCGCCTGGGCCTCAAATAAATCAGGCACCTCAGTCAAATGTGGGAGCTGGCTTGCCCTAATGCCAGTCAGTTAAGCGGTCACCGCCTCTGTAGGAGCGAGCTTGCTCGCGAAAAACGTCAACGATAACGCGCGCTTGCTGAATGAACGCGACGCCTGTGAGTTTTTCGCGAGCAAGCTCGCTCCTACAAAAAAGCCTTAACTGACTGGCATTAGGGCAAGCCAGCTCCACATTCAGACCCGGCTAGCCTTGAGGTCCGGCACGATGGCCCGAGGCTTACGAAACACCAGCACATTCCCCAGCATCACCAACACCAGCCCCATCAACGCCGGCGCCGTCCACTGGTAACCCTCGGCCACTGCCGACACATTCAGCGCCACCACCGGAAACAGCACCGTGCAATACGCCGCTTTCTCCGGCCCCATGCGGCCCACCAGGGTGAGGTAAGCGGTAAAACCAATCACCGAGCCCGGGATCACCAGGTACCACAGCGCGCCGATATACCGTGCACTCCAGTCCATCTCGAAGGGAATGCCACGCACCGCACAATAGGTCGCCAACATCGCCGCCCCATAGGCCATGCCCCAGGCATTGGTGGTCAACGGCTTGAGCCCAGCCTTCTGTTGCAGGCTGGACAACAGGTTGCCCGCCGAGAAGCACAGGGTGCCCAGCAGGGCCAAGCCCAGGCCCAACAGGGTTTGCGGGCTAGCGGTATGCCCAACCAGCTCCGGCCAGAATAAAAAGCCCAGCCCCAGCAACCCAAGCGCCCCGCCCATCAACACGTTACGCGCCACCCGCTGGCCGAAAAACACCCGGGCATTGAGCGCGTTCCACAAGGTCGCCGTGGAGAACACCACGGCCACCAGGCCACTGGGGATCCACTGGCTGGCAGTGAGAAAGCACATGAAGTTGACGCAGAACAGGCACAGCCCTTGGGCCAGGCAGATCAGGTGCCCGCGCCGGTTCATCACCTGCAACTTGCGGCTGAGCAGCAACAGCGCAAACAGCACCAGCGCCGCCAGGCCGAAGCGATAGACAATCGACACGGGAATCGCCACCACGCCCAGCTGCCACTTGAGCGCAATCCAGGTGGTGCCCCAAATCAGCACCGTGAGTAAATACAGGAAGAGGTTCATAGCAGGCTCCGTCGTTTGAGCCACAGTGTTGCCTTCAACCACCCTGAGGTTCTTGCACATTCTTGCGCTTTTGTCGGGCGATGGGCTCACAGCGCCCGCCGCCGGGAGTAGGATGCAAGACGTCGGAGAACACACCATGCCAGAGCTGGAATCGCTGCACGTCTTTCAATCCCTCAACCGCTCGCCTCACGCACGCTTGGAAGCCTGCGCCGAGCTCGGTGACGGTTTGTCTGCGGCCGTGTGGAGCAACCACCACGATGCCCAGGACTACCAGGCGCCCAGCCATCACACTTTGTCCTGTTATATCGGCGGCGGCACGGGCACCTTTCGGCGTGATCAGCCGGGCCTCAAGGGTGGCCCCGACAAACTGTGCATCCTGCCGGCCGAGCATCAGTCGGCCTGGGTGATCAATGGCGAGATACGCCTGGCCCATGTGTATTTCAGCCCGGAGCAATTTGCCCTCGGCTGCGTCACCCTGCTGGACCGCGAGCCGCGGGAGTTGCAGTTGCGTGAGACGACCTTCCTTGAGGACGCCCGTCAGGCCCGACGCTTTCACCAGTTGATTAGCCTCAACTGGCTCGAACCCGGCGAGCGCCTGCTGACCAGCAGCCTGGCCCATGAACTGCTCAGCCACACCCTGCTCAACCAGGTCGGCGTGCGCGACGGCCTGCGCCTCAAAGGCGGGTTGGCGGCGCACCAACGGCGGCGTTTGGTGGAGTACATCGACCACCATGTTGAAGATCCCATCAGCCTCGGCCAGTTGGCGTCGATGTGCGCCCTGTCGGAATACCATTTCGCCCGGATGTTCCGTCAGAGCTTCGGCGTGCCGCCCCATCAATACCTGCTGGCACGCCGCCTGGCACGCGCGCAAACTTTGCTGCGCAGCAGCTCGTTGCCCTTAGGTGAGGTCGCCTTGAGGTGCGGTTTTTCCAGCGCCAGCCATTTCAACCAACGCTTTCGCCAAGCCATGGGCGCCACCCCGGGTGAATATCGCCAGGCATTGCGCGCCTAGGCCATCAAGCCCAGCGTCTTGGCCTTGGCCACCGCCTGAGTGCGTCGCTCCACCCCGAGTTTGCTGTGGATGCGCCGTGCATGGGTCTTGACGGTGTGCAAGGAGATATACAGGCGGTCGGCGATTTCCAGATTGGAGCTGCCCAGGGCGATCAACTGCAACACTTCGAGTTCGCGCTGGCTCAGAGGGTTTTGCGTCGCACCGGCAGGCGTGACCTGAGGCTCCAGGCCCAGATCACTCAATAGCCCAGGGGCACGCAAGCGCAGCTCGCGAATCGCCTGCTGTACCTGGCAACGAGCCGCCAGCGCCAGCCCGGCCTGCAATGCACGACGGGCCAACGCCGGGTCACCGAGTTGCCAGGTCACCTCACCCAACACCAGGTGCAGTTCGGTTTCCAGACACAGCATGCCGCGCTGCCGGGAGGTTTCGAGCAAGGCATTGAGCCGTGCGATAGGTTGCTCGGCACAGCCCAGCCTGACCTCGGCCAGCACCAGCAAATACTCCAGACGCGGGATCAGTTCCAGGGTCGCCGGCGGTGCCTGCTTGGCACTGGGCCCACGGAAATGGCGCAACACCCGGCGCACCGCTTGTACCGTCAATTCAGCCCGGCCCTGTTGTAGCCACAGGTGTCCGCTGACCAACAACAACACCGCGCGATACACCGTCTCCGGGACATGGCGCTGCTGCATCAGGCGCTCGGCGTCGCGCAATTGAATAAAGGCTTGGGCGTAGTCGCCACGGTTGGCCGCCAGCAGCGCCAGGCCGAGATAGCCATATAGCACGCGCTTGTCCTGGCTTTGCAGGCACATGCTCAAGCCGGTCTCGAAACACTCGGCGGCCAGGGTGTCTTGGCCCTGACGCAAGGCCAGATGCCCACATCGCAGGACAATACGCCCCACCAACGGCCCGGCGGTGAGCCGTTGCCCGGCCAACATCGCTTGCACCGTTTCCAACAGGCTTTGTGCCCGGTACGGCGCGCCACGCTGTTCCAGCAACTGGGCGTGATCCAACTCCAGCAGGGCCTCCAATACCAGCGAACCGTGGGCCCGGGCCAGGCATAGCGCTTCACGGTTCAAGCGTTGGGCGGCCTCCAACTCACCGCGCAGCAAGGCTTGCTGGGTCAGGCCCGACAGGCACATCAGCCGTGATGTCCAGGCGCTGTCAGGCAGCGCTTGCAGGGCTTCGAGAAAGTGCTCACCGGAGCGCTCGGCATCACCGCTCAAATGCAGCAACCAACCCCACTGCGCCTGCCAACGCGCCAGCAGGTAGCGCTGCGCGGCGGCCGTCGGTTGCGGGGCGAACCGGGCCAGTTGGTCGATGCACAAGGCCGCCTGTTCGAATCGCCCGGCGAACAACAACGCGGCCGTGAGCAGCCCCACCAACTGCGCGGAACCCAACATCAACTCATCGCCATGCTGTTCATGCAGGCGTAACAGCAACACCGCGTTCTGCTCGCGAAACAAATCCTCGAAACTGAAGTGCTGCAACAGGCTCACCGCCACTTCATATTCCTGCGCCAGCAACGCCTGCTCGAAGGCGGCTTGCCAGTCGCGCTCGGCGCTGAACCACTGGCAGGCGCGGCGGTGCCATGAACGTTTGGCCGGCCAGGGTTCGTCGCGCAGCAGGCGCGCCAACGGTGGGAAGATGTGCAGCCAGTCGCTGGTGTCTTCCCAGGGCTGGATAAACGCCCCGAGCGCCTGTAGCTCGCGCAGGTACTGGTCGCCGTCGCCATAGCCGAACAGGTGTTCGCACAGGCTCAGGTTAAAGCGCGGCAGGTGAGCCAATACACGCCAGGCTTCGGCCAGTGGCGCCGACAAGGTGCTGAAGAGTTCGTGTTGCAGGTAATCCAGCAAGGTCTTGTCGGGGTGGTGATCGCCCAGCGCGGCGATGCGCACACCAGCACACCAACCGCCGCTGAATTGCATCACGCTGTCAACGCTCTGCCCTGGGGCGAGCAGTGCCTGGACCTCCGCAGCGTTGAACGACAACTCACTGCATTCCAGCAATTCGTCCTCCAGCAACAGGCGCGGCCAGTTGCACACCGGGCGCCGCCGCGCACCCAGCCACCACGTCAGTTGCGCACTGCTGGCGCTGAGCAGACGGTCGAGCAACGCGTCCAATTCGGGGGCCGGCAGGCGGCAGAAATCATCCAGAAACAGCCACGTAGGATCAGGCCAGCGGCTGAGGTCGAGCAATAAGGTGGCTTCATCGACAAACACCAGGCCCAGCTGTTGCGCCAGCCGTGTGCACAATTCCAATGGGCTGAGTGCTGCGCCATGGAGCGGCATCCAATGAACCAGGCATCCTGCCGGCGCCTGCAATGCACACTCGGCGAGCAGTGCACTCTTGCCACTGCCACCCGGCGCGCACAGCAACCTCACACG
Source organism: Pseudomonas sp. L13 (assembly GCF_009935965.1). NCBI lineage: Bacteria > Pseudomonadati > Pseudomonadota > Gammaproteobacteria > Pseudomonadales > Pseudomonadaceae > Pseudomonas > Pseudomonas sp. L13. The sequence continues at coordinate 397 of NZ_QODJ01000009.1, read as the reverse complement.
CGCCTGCGCCGCGAGCAAAGGCTGTGACAAGCGCGGACGCAACAGGTGATGGGCGGACAGCCGTGGCATACATCCAGAACGGTCCAGGCAGCGGGTCATGGCGGTCATTGCTGCATCCTGCTGTTTTTATTGTTGCGTCACCCTAGACCTGTGGTTGGCGGTTGTTGAAGAAGTATTCAGCGGGGTGATTGAAGACCATAAAAACCAAGGTATACGCCCTTCAGTGTGGGAGCTGGCTTGCCTGGGATGGCCATCGGTATCTACACAACTTTGTGGGTTGTAACAGCAGACGATAACCACGATGCGAAGCGGGTCGCTCGTGATCTTGCTCTTGATCTGCTTTTGATCTTAGGCGCCCCGTTAAACCACGCTGGCCGGAATTCGACAGGGATTTGGG
>NZ_QODJ01000089.1:0-17540 GCF_009935965.1 Pseudomonas sp. L13 | reverse complement strand
GGTTTACCCCCCAAATCCCTGTCGAATTCCGGCCAGCGTGGTTTAACGGGGCGCCTGAGATCAAAAGCAGATCAAGATCAACAGCGACTCGCTTCGCATCGTGGTTACCGGTGGCTGCGGCGAACTGCACAGTTGTGTAGATACCTATGCTCATCGCAGGCAAGCCACACATTGGATTTATGCTTGCCGCCAGTGTGCTTTAGGCCTCGATGCCGAGCATATCCCGCGCCAGCGCCTCGGCGATTCGGATCCCGTCGACACCCGCCGATAGAATCCCACCGGCATACCCCGCGCCTTCACCGGCCGGGAACAGGCCTTTGACATTCAGGCTCTGCATCGACTCATTGCGGGTAATGCGCAACGGGGACGAGGTGCGGGTCTCGATGCCGGTCAGCACCGCATCGTGCAGCGAGTAGCCTTTGATCTGCTTCTCGAACGCCGGCAAGGCTTCGCGGATGGCTTCAATGGCGAAGTCCGGCAAGGCCAGGGCCAGGTCGCCCAATGACACGCCAGGTTTATAGGACGGCTCCACACTGCCTAGCGCGGTGGAGGGCTTGCCGGCGATGAAGTCGCCCACCAGTTGCGCGGGGGCCTCGTAGTTACTGCCGCCGAGGATGTAGGCGTGGGATTCCAGGCGTTCCTGCAACTCGATACCGGCCAACGGGCCGCCCGGGTAATCCACCTCGGGGGTGATGCCTACCACGATGCCCGAGTTGGCATTGCGCTCGTTACGCGAGTACTGGCTCATGCCGTTGGTCACGACGCGATGGGGTTCCGAGGTCGCGGCCACGACGGTGCCGCCCGGGCACATGCAGAAACTGTAGACCGAACGGCCATTCTTGGCGTGGTGCACCAGCTTGTAGTCCGCTGCGCCCAGCTTGGGGTGGCCAGCGTATTTGCCCAGGCGTGCGGCGTCGATCAGCGACTGCGGGTGCTCGATACGGAAACCCACCGAGAACGGCTTGGCTTCCATGTACACACCGCGGTCGTGGAGCATGCGGAAGGTGTCACGGGCGCTGTGGCCCAATGCAAGAATCACGTGCTTGGAGAGGATCTGCTCGCCGCCGTCGATGACCACGCCGTTCAACTGGCCGTCTTCGATCAGCACGTCGGTGACCCGCTGTTCGAAGCGCACTTCACCGCCCAGGGCGATGATCTGCTCGCGCATGTTTTCCACCACGCCGGTCAGGCGGAAGGTGCCGATGTGCGGCTTGCTGACGTAGAGGATTTCTTCCGGCGCACCGGCCTTGACGAACTCGTGCAGCACTTTGCGACCGTGGAATTTCGGGTCCTTGATCTGGCTGTACAGCTTGCCGTCGGAAAAGGTACCGGCGCCGCCTTCACCAAATTGCACGTTGGATTCGGGGTTGAGCACGCTTTTGCGCCACAGGCCCCAGGTGTCCTTGGTGCGTTGGCGCACTTCCTTGCCGCGTTCGAGGATGATCGGCTTGAAGCCCATCTGTGCCAGCAGCAGCCCGGCGAAAATCCCGCAGGGGCCAAAGCCCACCACGATTGGCCGCTCAACCAGGCCTTCCGGTGCCTGGCCCACCACCTTGTAGCTGACATCCGGTGCCGGGTTGACGTTGCGGTCGTCGGCAAATTTGAGCAGCAGCGTTGCTTCACCCTTCACGTTCAGGTCAACGGTGTAGATGAAGCACAGCTCAGAGGTCTTTTTACGCGCATCGTAGCTGCGCTTGAACAGGGTGAAATCGAGCAGGTCATCACTGGCGATGCCCAGGCGCTGCACGATGGCAGTGCGCAGGTCTTCTTCGGGATGGTCGATGGGCAGCTTGAGTTCGGTGATTCGTAACATGACAGGGTCCGGTAGGCGGCGGGCAAGGAGGCCGGCTGTTTTGCAAACCGGCGATTATAAGCCCCAATGGCAACTTTCCGTCAGGTTAATCGTCCCGCGAGCCGCCGAACGCCGCGCAACCACGCTGCACCTGGCCGTTCACGCGCAACTCGGCGCTCATGTGTTGCAGGCTGCCGCTCACACTGTCGACGCAGCGCTGAGGCGCCACCCACAGTTCGATGTGCTGGTTATTGGCCTCGGTCATCAGGTTGAAGCGGCCGTCGCCCAGTTGCTCCTCTACGTACGGCACTGCCAAAGGTGGCTGGCCTTCGCGTTCCAGCACCATGCCCTTGGCCGTGACATTCATTGCCCAGGCGGGTTTATGGCCGTTGGCCCGCAGGATCATGCGCTTGAAGTCCGGGTCGGAGCACCCTGAGGTCGAGCGTTCGACGCGATACAGCTGTTGCAGGTCTACTGAACCCTGGGTGCCGCTGGCGACCCCGGAAAACTTGCCACGCAGGTCGGCAAACAGCATGCCCTGCTGGCCGGCCAGCGAGGCCGCTTCCTGCAGGACACTGGTGCCGCCGGTGTCGTTGACCACGTAGCTACGCTGGTCGCCACACGGCTGGAACAGCAGTTTGCCGTCCACCGCCGTCAATTCACCCTGCATACGGGTCAGCCCGACGGTCGATGGCTTGGCCGGCTCGCTTTCAAACAATTGGCAAGCGGCGAACAGAGGAAGCAAGGCAAACAGGGCGAGGGTACGGGCGGCGCGCATTATCGGGTCTCCAGGCAAGTGCCGCCACGTTACGCAGGCTGGCCGTGCATCACAAGCCCGCTTGCCAGCTTCAGGCGTTTCTTACAGATATCACCTTCAACCTACGATAAAGGTCTGACCGGTTTGCAGGCCCTCGACGCTTTTTGCGTAAGCCAGCGCCACATCGGCGGCGGGGGCAGGTTTGTAGCCACGGAAATAAGGGGCATAGCTGCCCATGGCTTCCAGCAACACCGTCGGGCTGACCGAGTTGATGCGCAGGCCGCGTGGCAACTCAATGGCCGCCGCTTTGACGAAGGCGTCCAATGCGCCGTTGACCAACGCCGCGCTGGCGCCAGTGCGGATCGGATCGCGGTTCAGAATGCCGCTGGTGAACGTGAACGAAGCACCGTCGTTGGCGTATTCACGACCGATCAACAGCAGGTTGACCTGGCCCATCAGCTTGTCACGCAGGCCCAGTTCGAAATCGCCGTCGTTCATGTCTGCCAGGGGCACGAAGTTGACGCTGCCTGCCGCGCAGATCAGGGCGTCGAACTTGCCGGTCTGCTCGAACAGCCTGCGGATCGAAGCGCTATCGCTGATATCCACCTGAAAGTCGCCGCTGGTGCGGCCGATGCTGATCACTTCGTGGCGTTGGGCCAACTCTGCCTTGACCGCTGAACCGATGGTGCCGCTGGCACCAATCAATAGGATTTTCATCGTGCTGTTCCTCTGGGCTAATTACCTGTAGGAGCGAGCTTGCTCGCGAAGAATGTCAACGATCACGGGGTAAGCCTGACTACACAGCGGCGATCTTGAGTTTTTCGCGAGCAAGCTCGCTCCTACAGGGGTTGGGATTTGCATTCAGTCTAGTGTGGCTTTTTAGTCGGATAAACGCGCTAATAGGCAACCTTTGGTTTTCAAATGGAAACAATCCATGAGCGAAATGGATGACCTGGCGGCGTTCGCCGTGCTGATCGAGGCCGGCAGTTTCACCGTGGCGGCCGCACAATTGGGCTGCAGCAAAGGGCAGTTGTCCAAGCGCATCAGCCAGTTGGAAGCGCAGTTCGCCGTGGTACTGCTGCACCGCACCACGCGTAAGCTGAGCCTCACTGCTGCCGGCGCGGCGTTGTTGCCCCAGGCACAAGCATTGGTGGTGCAGGTAGAACGTGCCCGCCAGGCATTGGCGCGGCTCAAAGATGATCTGGCCGGCCCTGTGCGTATGACCGTTCCGGTGTCGTTGGGCGAAACCTTCTTCGATGGCTTGCTGCTGGAATTCTCCAAGCAATACCCGCAGGTGCAGATCGAGCTGGAGCTGAACAACAGCTACCGAGACCTGGCACGGGATGGCTTTGACTTGGGCGTACGCTCCGGCGCCATCGAACATGAACGCCTGGTGGCCAAACCCTTGCTGGCCTGGCATGAAATGACCTGCGCCAGCCCGGCTTATCTGGAACAGCATGGCGAACCACTGACCCCGGCGGACCTGGCGGCGCACAGCTGTCTGCTCAACAGCCATTACAGCGGTCGCGAGGAATGGTTGTACCACCAGCAACACGAACTGCTGCGGGTAAAGGTGAGCGGCACCTTCGCCTCCAACCACTACAACCTGCTGAAAAAAGCCGCGTTGGTCGGCGCCGGTATTGCCCGCCTGCCGTCCTACGTTCTACCCGCGGAGCTGGCTGACGGCCGATTGCGCTGGCTGCTGCGCGACTATCAGACACGCAGCATGCCGATGTACCTGGTGCATCCCTACCAGGGCGGCCTGCCACGGCGTACCCAGGTGTTGGCCGACTACCTGGTGGACTGGTTCAAGCGCAGCGGCGAGGCACTGGATCGACTTCAGCGATAACGACGGGCGATCAGGTGGTCGATGGACAGCCAACCCGGCCCTTTGGCAAGCAACAGCAATAACAGCGCAAGCCAGGTGCCGTGAGTGGGATAGGCGTCCGGGTAGACGAACAGCTGGATGGTCAGGGTCATACCGATCAAGGCCAGGGCCGAAAACCGCGTGGCGAACCCCAGCAGGATCAATACCGGAAAAAAGTGCTCGGCAAAGGTTGCCAGGTGCGCGGCCACCTGCGGCGACAGCAGAGGCAACTGGTATTCGCTGCGAAACAAAAACAGGGTCGAGGCGGCAAGTTTGGGCTCGCCCCATTGGAAGGTGCCGCTGATCAGGTCGATGGCAAAGCCTTCGACCTTGGTCTGCCCGGACTTCCAGAACACCGCAGCAATGGAGAAGCGCGCGATAAAGGCGATCAGGCTGTAGGGGATTTTTTCAAACAGTGCGATGGTTCGCTTTACCAGGCAGGGAGCGGGAATGTTCATGGCAATACCTCGGGTTGCAGGTGCAAATGGGTGATGGCGTCGTGGCTGATCAACAGCGTGAGACATTGGTGCAAATCGAATTCGGTGGAGGCTTGCAGGGCATCAGCGATGGCCATTTCCAGCCCGGCGCCTTGGATGAGGCGGTTGACAAAGGTCACTGATCCGCTGTCGACGGCGAATACCTTGACCGCCAACCCTTGGCGCAAGACCAGCGCGCCTTGGGCATACCAGGGGTTCAAGCTGGCGACGGCCCCGTCGGTCTGGTGCGCCGCCCAAACCGATACCACCGCGTAGGAAGATTCCAGCGTGGCGAGTGACGGATGCAGTCGTACACGCAGTTGCCCCAGTTGCGCGCAACCTTGCAGTTGCTCAAGTACGCAGTGCTGATTCAGAACCTGGCAATCCGCCGCGTGATAAGCGCGGACTCGTAAGCGCTCCAGCCGGGCCACATCGGCCAGGTAGGGCACGCTTGAGGCCGGTTCGAAGCTCTGGATAAAGTCAGCGAACGTGCCGCCGTACTCACTGATCAACGGGCTGATAGGCGGGTGGGCCTGGACATACAGGCCGGCCATGGCGCGGAAAAACTCATCGCCGACCAGTTGCCGTGCCACCGGGTAGGCGGCTGCCAAAGCATTGATCAACGCGCTATGGACATTGTTTCGATACACCGCAAAGCGGCTCGCCGGCTCGGCACCGTTGCTGCTGAACACGCCCTCGGGGCAGGTTGCTTGCGGGGCCAGTAAAGCCTGGGCAAATGCCTGCTGAATACTCATCGGGCCACCTCTGACAAATACCCTTCGGCCTGTCGGGCCTCTGCTTGCAACACGCTGAACGCGGGCACCTGGTTATCCCGCTCGATCAGCGTCGCCACCGCTCCCGTTCGCGCCAATACCTGTGCGTACAACTGCCACACAGCGTTATCGATCGGTGCGCCGTGGTCGTCGATCAGCAGGCGGTCGCCCAGGCTGTCGGTGTCTTCGGCAAAACCGGCCAGATGAATCTCGCCCACTGCGTGCAATGGCAAGGCATCGATGTAGGCCAGCGGGTCGCGCTGGTGATTGATGCAGGACACGTAGACGTTGTTGACGTCGAGCAGCAGGCCGCAACCGGTGCGGCGGACGATCTCGCTGATGAAGTCGGTTTCGTCCAGGGTAGAGCGCTGGAATTGCAAATAGGTGGACGGGTTTTCCAGCAGCATCGGGCGCTTGAGCGTGCTTTGTACCTGGTCGACGTGTGCGCATACCCGCTCCAGGGTGCTGGCGTCGTAGGCGAGGGGCAGCAGGTCGTTGAGAAACACCGGGCCGTGGCTGGACCAGGCCAGGTGTTCGGAAAAAGACTGGGGTTGATAGCGTTCGATCAGCGTGGCCAGGCGTGCCAGGTGCTCGCGATCCAAGGGGCCTTCGCCGCCGATGGACAGGCCGACGCCGTGCAGTGACAGGGGGTACTGCGCACGAATCAACCCCAGGTAGTGATGAAACGGGCCGCCGGCCACCATGTAGTTTTCGGCGTGTACTTCGAAAAAACCGATGTCGGGGCGGGTCTCGAGCACCGCGGTAAAGTGCTCGGTCTTGAGCCCCAGCCCGGCCCGATAGGGCAGGCCGGGCGCCTGAGCCGGTGAGACCGCGTGTTGGGCTGTAAGCGTCATCATCAGTACTCAGGCTGCGCGGGGTTCAGGATTTGGCGGTGAAGGCCGCTTCCTGGCCAAAACCGGTCGGCGAGGTGGTGCTTGGGGTCTGGGTGCACGTGCCGGCAGGGACCAGTTTCCAGGCATTGGCCTGGTCTTTGGTTTTGGAGGTGCCCGCGCAGGAAGTACCGGCGCCTGCGGCGCAATCATTCTTGCCGGCTTCAGCCACGCCGAAGCATTTCTGCATGTCGTCGGCTGCGTGGGCGGTGGTGGTGAGGGCGGACAGGCTCAGGGCAGAACCAAGGGCCAGAACGAGGGTGGCAGCGGACAGTTTGGTGGTCATGGTGTGTCTCCAGCAGTGGTTGAATGCGCAGGCTTGATTGCCTGCATGCACCACTAGAGAAAGGGGGAGGGAATTCGTTACAAAGCCATCGAAAAAAACTGCAAACAACACCTATTTATTTTTACCAAAAAAATGAGAACTGGCTTGTGTGGGAGTCGGGCTTGCCCGCGATGCAGGCACCTCGGTGCTTCAGATACACCGAGGTGATGCTATCGCAGGCAAGCCCGACTCCCACACAAGCCAGCTCCCATTTTAGAACTCACTCTTTTTAGCCGCCGAGGTACGCCTCCCGCACTTTCGGGTCCGTCAGCAGTTGCTCGCCGGTGCCCTGCATCACCACCCGGCCATTCTCCAGCACATAGGCGCGATCAGCGATTTTCAGCGCCTGGTTGGCGTTTTGCTCTACCAAAAACACCGTCACACCGTCCTTGCGCAGCTGTTCGATGATGTCGAAGATCTGCTGGATGATGATCGGTGCCAGGCCCAGGGATGGTTCGTCCAGCAGCAACAGCTTGGGCTTGCTCATCAGCGCGCGGCCGATGGCGAGCATTTGCTGTTCGCCGCCGGACATGGTGCCGCCGCGCTGGCTGAAGCGCTCCTTGAGGCGCGGGAACAGGTGCAGCACCTTGTCCATCTGCTCCTGGTAATCGCCCTTGTCGGTAAAGAACCCACCCATGGCCAGGTTCTCTTCGACGGTCAGGCGCGAGAACACCCGACGGCCTTCGGGCACCACCGCAATGCTCTTGCGCATGATCTCGGCGGAGTGCTTGCCCACCAGTTCTTCACCCATGTAGCGGATGCTGCCACTGTAGGCTTGCGGCGAACCGCACAAGGTCATCAGCAAGGTCGATTTGCCGGCACCGTTGGCGCCGATCAGGGTGACGATCTCACCCTGGCGCACTTCCACATTGACGCTGTGCAGGGCCTGGATCTTGCCGTAGAAAGTGGAAACGTTTTCGAATTGCAGCATTTTACGCTTCCCCCAAATAGGCTTTGATCACTTCAGGATTGTCGCGGATCTGCTCCGGCGTCCCGTTGGCCAGCGGCGTGCCCTGGTTGATCACCACGATGTGGTCGGAAATGCTCATGACCAGTTTCATGTCGTGTTCGATCAACAGCACCGTGGCGTTGTTTTCCTCACGCAGCACACTGATCAGCGCCTTGAGGTCTTCGGTTTCCTTGGGGTTCAGGCCGGCGGCAGGTTCGTCGAGCATCAGGATGCGCGGGCGGGTCATCATGCAACGGGCGATTTCCAGGCGACGTTGCTGGCCGTAGGCGAGGGTGCCGGCGGGGCGGTTGGCGAACTCGGTCAGGTTGACCTTGTCCAGCCAGTACGCCGCGTATTCCATGGCCTCGCGCTCGCTCTTGCGGAACGCCGGGGTCTTGAACAGGCCGGCGAAGAAGTTGGTGTTCAAGTGACGGTGCTGGGCGATCAACAGGTTCTCGACCGCTGTCATGTCCTTGAACAACCGCACGTTCTGGAAGGTACGCACCACGCCTTTGCGCGCAATTTCGTGACCGGCCAGGCCCTGGATCGGCTGGCCGTCCAGCAGGATGCTGCCACCGCTCGGCTTGTAGAAACCGGTGAGGCAGTTGAACACCGTGGTCTTGCCGGCGCCGTTAGGACCGATCAGCGCTACCACTTGTTTCTCTTTGACAGTCAGGGCCACGCCATTGACCGCCAGCAAACCGCCGAAGCGCATGCTCAAATTTTCGACTTTCAGGATCTCGCGGCTCATTTGCGCAGCTCCATGTGTGGACGTTGCATGGGCAGCAGGCCTTGAGGACGCCAGATCATCATCAGCACCATCATGGCGCCGAACATCAACATGCGGTATTCACTGAACTCACGCATCATTTCCGGCAGCAGGATCATCACGATGGCCGCGAGGATCACCCCCAGTTGCGAGCCCATGCCACCCAATACCACGATGGCGAGAATGATCGCCGACTCGATAAAGGTGAACGACTCCGGCGTCACCAGGCCTTGGCGAGCGGCAAAGAAACTGCCGGCAAAACCTGCGAACGCAGCGCCCAGGGTGAACGCGGAAAGCTTGATGATGGTCGGGTTCAGGCCCAGGGCGCGGCAGGCGATTTCATCTTCGCGCAACGCTTCCCACGCGCGCCCGATGGGCATGCGCAGCAGGCGGTTGATCACGAACAGGGCCGCCAAAGCCAGCAACAGCGCGACCAGGTACAGGAACACCACTTTGCTCACCGGGTTGTAGGCAATCCCGAAGTACTCGTGGAAGGTCTGCATGCCTTCGGCGGCGCTGCGGTCGAACGACAGCCCGAAGAATGTCGGCTTGGGGATGCTGCTGATGCCGTTGGGGCCACCGGTGATGTCGGTAAGGTTACGCAGGAACAGGCGAATGATTTCGCCGAAGCCCAGGGTCACGATGGCCAGGTAGTCACCGCGCAGACGCAGCACCGGGAAGCCCAGCAGGAAGCCGAACGTGGCCGCTGCCATACCGGCCAGTGGCAGGCAGATCCAGAAGCTCCAGCCCAGGTAATGCGAGAGCAGCGCGTAGGTGTAGGCACCCACGGCGTAGAAGCCCACATAGCCCAGGTCGAGCAGGCCTGCCAGGCCCACCACGATGTTCAGGCCCAGGCCCAGCAACACGTAGATCAGGATCAGCGTGGCAATATCGACCGCGCCGCGCGAGCCGAAGAACGGCCAGATCAGCGCCGCGATGATCAGCCCGATGATGATGTAGCGCTGGGTGCGCGGCAGGGTCAGAAATTGGCTGACCTTGGGCGACACCAACGGGCCACGGTTGCCCTTGAACAAGGCTCCGACCTGCTGGGTGAACAGTACACGCAGGAACATCAGCACCGAACACAGCGCGATGACGGTCAGGGTGACAGGCCCGGTGCCATGCACTTCCAGGTTGATGCCGACAATGCTCAGCTTGAGACCGAGTACCGGAAAGGCCACGGCCCAGACCAGCAAGGCGCTGAAAAACGCCGATTTAAGATATCTGCTCATACTTTCTCAACCTCCGGACGGCCCAGGATGCCGGTCGGACGGAACAACAGCACCAGAACCAACAGGCCGAACGCGACGACGTCCTTGTACTGGTCACCGAAGATATCGGCGCCAAAGGCTTCGGCCACACCCAGCACCAGCCCGCCGAGCATGGCGCCCGGAATGCTGCCGATGCCGCCCAATACCGCTGCGGTAAAGGCCTTGAGGCCCACCAGGAAACCGGCGTTGGGGTTGATCACGCCGTATTGCATGCTCAGCAACACGGCCGCCACGGCCGCCAGCGCAGCACCAATGACGAAGGTCAGAGCGATGATGTTGTTGGTGTTGATGCCCAGCAGGTTGGCCATCTTGATGTCTTCGGCGCAGGCCCGGCAGGCGCGCCCCAGACGGGAGCGGGAGATGAACAGCGTCAGGCCCAGCATGGCCACCAGGGTGACCACGAAAACCAGAATCTGCATGTACGAAATCAGCACTTCTTGTGCGCCACCCGGGCCGAAGGAGATGCTCCCCGGAATCAGGTTGGGAATGGACTTGTCCTTGGAGTCCTGGGACAGCAATACGGTGTTCTGCAGGAAAATCGACATGCCGATGGCGGAAATCAGCGGGATCAAACGGTTGCTGCCCCGCAGGGGACGGTAGGCAACCCGCTCGATGCTGTAGCCATAGGCACTGGTCACGATGATCGATGCCAAAAACGCAGCGGTCATCAACAGCGGCAGGGAGTGGATCCCCATCATGGCCAGCCCGGCAAGGGCGATGAAGGCCACGTAGGAACCAATCATGTACACCTCGCCATGGGCGAAGTTGATCATTCCAATGATGCCGTAAACCATTGTGTAGCCAATGGCTATCAAGGCATAGGTGCTGCCAATGGTCAGGCCATTAACCAGCTGTTGGAAAAAATGATAGATCTCAGGCATTACAGCGCTCCTAAAAACCCGATACGCATTTCACTGGTGGAGTCATTTCCGGCTCGGTGCCCTGTTCTGTGACCAGGTTGCACAAAGCGTTTGCCAGCGAACCGCTGGTGACGGTTTTAAGATTTTCAGGTGAGCCAGCGCCCGGATCGCGGGTGACATGGCCCATAAACCTCGTAAAACAAAGCCCACTGCTTGCACAGTGGGCTTGTTGACCAGTAACGCCTGGCTTACTGAGGGGAAACTTCGGTTTTTGGTTTACCGAAGTGCCATTCGTAGACCACGAACTTGAAGTCCTTCAGGTCGCCCTTGGCGTCGAAGCTCAGGTCGCCCGTAGGGGTCTTGAAGGTACCGGCGTGGATGGCCTCGGCCACTTTGGCGGTGTCTTCGCTCTTGGTGGTTTTAATCGCTTCGGCAATGACTTCAACTGCCGAGTAGGCCGGGAACACGAACGGACCGGTTGGGTCCTGCTTGTTCTTGGCGAACTCTTCAACGATGGCTTTGTTGGCAGGGTCGGTGTCGAAAGATTTCGGCAGGGTCACCAGCAGGCCTTCGGAAGCGCCCTGGGCGATTTGCGAGATGGAGTCGTTACCCACGCCCTCTGGGCCCATGAACTTGGCGTTCAGGCCTTTTTCCTTGGCTTGGCGCAGGATCAGGCCCAGCTCAGGGTGGTAGCCGCCGTAGTAGACGAAGTCGACGTTGGCTTGCTTGAGTTTCTGGATGATCGAGGAGAAGTCTTTGTCACCGGCGTTCAGGCCTTCGAAGACGGCAACCTTGGTGCCTTTCTTCTCGAGGGTCTGCTTGACGGCGGTAGCGATGCCTTCACCGTATTGCTGCTTGTCGTGCAGTACGGCGACGATTTTCGGCTTCACGTGGTCGGCGATGTAGTTGCCGGCCGCTGGGCCTTGCGCGCTGTCCAGACCAATGGTGCGGAAGATCAGCTTGTAGCCACGGGAAGTGATTTCAGGGCTGGTGGCAGCCGGGGTAATCATGATGACGCCTTCGTCTTCATAAATATCCGACGCTGGCTGAGTGGAGCTGGAGCAGAGGTGGCCGACGACGAACTTGACGCCATCATTGACCACTTTGTTGGCAACGGCCACGGCTTGTTTTGGATCGCAAGCGTCGTCGTATTCCTTGGCTTCAAGCATCTTGCCGTCTACGCCGCCCTTGGCGTTGATGTCTTTGATGGCTTGCTTGGCACCCATGAATTGCATGTCGCCGTATTGCGTCACCGGGCCTGTCTTGGGACCGGCGATGCCGATCTTGATGGTGTCGGCTGCGAACGAATGGCCGGCAACCCCAGCCAGGACCATAGCGGCAAACAGTTTGGAAATCTGCTTAGTAGCCTTATTCATAGTGCTCCACTCTTACTGTTGTATTTTTTATAGTTCTAGCGGCCTTGTGAGCTGCAGAACCGGATCAGATATCGCGGATATCCCCCCGGCATTGCCCTGGCAACTGTACCGGTACAGTGTAGAGCGCTGGCTGATCGCTTGAAAAGCTAGCAGCTGGGGGCAAAACCTGGGTATGTCGCTTAAATGAAAGAAAAAGACAGAATCGCGGCGGGTTGCTAACAGCTTTCAAGGCATTCCTTGGCTTTCCTGGCGCTTTCAATCGCTACTTCATTTGCTACTGGGTTTTTCTGCCTGAGCGACGGGGCTATGATTGCGCCGATTTTTTACTCAGGTGAATTCCCATGACGCAAGAAGCAAGCACCCTCTATGCCAAGCTGCTCGGTGAAACCGCCGAAATTTCCTGGAAGGAGCTTGAGCCGTTCTTTGCCAAGGGTGCCCTATTGTGGGTCGATGCCAGCCTGGATTTGATCGAGGCAGCCGAGGGAATGGCCGAAGATAAGCGTGACAAAGTCGCCGCCTGGCTGGCCGCGGGGATCCTTGGCGAGGTGTCTGCGACGCGGGCATTGGACCTGGTCGAACGGGATCCGAGCTTGTGGGCGGTGGTGGTCTCGCCCTGGATTCTGATCCAGGAAAGGGCAGGGTAAGAATGACGTGCACGAAAAAGGTGCGCATTTTTCCGGCGGTGAAGTGTGTAGCCGAGTAACCGCTGAACGCGTGATGGCACCTTGCCGTAGAGAAAGGTCACAGCCGAGGGTGACGTAAACGTCACGGGAACAGTTGAGGTGCGAGGGAAATGCTGGCGCAATTGTTTCCATGTTTGACTCGACCCGAATGGAGTCACGATCACATGGCCAACTCTCGGGTGTGGGTTAGCGAATCGGCCTGACAATAGAAGGCGAGCCGACACGTTCAGGCGCGAGGTCGTTTGGTTGTGGAGCGTCGTTACCCTCCACGCTGAACGCACTGAGCGGATTGCGCATGGCAATCCCCTGCATCACGCCGATGATGTCGTCGAATGGCACCGCCGGGCTGAGCAGGTAGCCCTGGATGTAGTCACAGCCATGCTTGAGCAACAGCTCGAACTGCGCCTGGGTTTCCACCCCTTCGGTGACTACCTGCAAGTGCAGGGTGTGGGCCATGCCAATAATCGCCTGGACAATTTCACTGTCTGCGGTGGATTTGGGGATGTCCTGGATAAACGAGCGGTCGATCTTCAAGGTGTTGAGCGGCAAGCGCTTGAGGTAAGCCAGCGAGGAATAGCCGGTGCCGAAGTCATCGATGGCCAGTGACACACCCAGGGCGCGAATCTGCCGCAACAGGGCCAGGGTGCTGCTGATATTGCCCATCAACGCGTTTTCAGTGACTTCCAGTTCCAGGCGGTTGGTGCCGATGCCGGCGAAGCGCAGGGCGTCTTCGATTTCATCGGCCAGTTCGTCACGCGCCAGGTTCAACGCCGAGCAGTTCACCGCCATGATCAATTCGGTGTAGCCTCGGTCAGACAACAGGCTCAGGTCGTGACAGGCCTGGCGCAATACCCAGTGGTCCAGCTCGGCGATCAGCCCGTTGTTCTCGGCAATGCCGATAAAGCGGTCCGGGGCCAGCAGCCCGTGTTGGGGGTGCTGCCAGCGCACCAGCGCTTCCAGGCGCGTGACCTTGCCCAGTTTCATGTCGAAGATCGGTTGATAAAACAGCACCAGCTGGTTGCGCTTACGCAAGGCGGCGCGCAGTTCTTCTTCCAGTTGCAGCTCAAGAAAGGCACGGGTTTTAAGGTTGGAACTGAAGAAATTCAGACAATTGCGCCCGGCGCCCTTGGATTGGTACAGCGCCAGGTCGGCGGTTTTGAGCAGCTCTTCGCAGGTGTGGCCGTCCTCTGGAAACAGGCTGATGCCGATACTGGTGGTCATCACCATGCGCCGGCCGGCCAGTTCGATGGGCTCTTTCATCTTCTGCATGATGCGCTGGGCCATGTGCCGGGCTTCGTCGCGGTGATGAATATTGACCAGGATGCAGAACTCATCGCCGCCAAAGCGTGCCACCACATCTTCATGGCTGCGTGTCGAGCCCTTGATATGCCCGGCCAGCACCGTGAGCAACTGGTCGCCCGCATCATGGCCCAGGCTGTCATTGATACGCTTGAAATGGTCGATATCGAGGAAGATCACCGCCAGCATGCCTTGGCTGCGGGTTTTCTCCGCGACTTTTTCCGCGAAGATTTGATTGAAACCACGGCGGTTGAGCAGGCTGGTCAACGCGTCGAAGTGGGCCACTTGTTGCAGCGAGGCGCGGGCCTGGTCGAGTTCGCTGAGCAGCGCGTTGACCCGGCGCAGGTCGCGCTCCTTGTGTTGCAGCTTCTTGTCGGCGAGGGCTGCGCTGACGCTGCTGCCGATCACCAGCAAGGTAATCACCGCCACCGACAGTCCCAATTGAATCGGGTTGCTATCGGCGGGCAATGAAAGATCAGCGCCACCGGGCACCAGCATTTGCATGGCGGCCATGCCGGTGAAGTGCATGCTCAGGATCCCCGCGCCCAGCACCAGGCTGGCGGCATATTTGAGCAATTGGTGAAACACGCCGGCCCCATTGCGCAGGTAACTGGACAGCAACAACGCCGCCAGGCTGGCGCCCATGGCAATCGCCACCGAGGCCAAAAACAGCCGTGTTTCGAAGTACACCTGGGCCTGGGAACGCATGGCCGACATGCCCACGTAGTGCATCAGCGCAATACCCAGCCCCATCCACACTGAAGCCACCAGGTACTGATGAAAACGCAGGTGGGTATGACTGAGAGTCTGCATGGCGAGCAACGAAGCGATCAAGGCGATCAGCAGCGAGGCGAAGGTCAAGATCAATTCGTAGTGAATGGCAATGGGCGCTTGGAAGGCCAGCATGCTGATGAAATGGGTCGACCAGATGCCACCTGCCAGGCATCCCGCACCCAGCCAGCGCCAATGGCGGCGGGCGGTGGGGTCTTCGACATGGCCCACACGTTCGGCCATGTCCAGCGTACCGAAACCCGCCGCGCAGGCGACCAGATACGCCAGCAGCACCAGAAACGGGTTATGACTGCAATTGAGCAATAAATGCCCGCTGTCTGGAAGGTCGGTAAAAAAATGCTGCCCCAGCCACTCCATAGCTTATCCCGTCACAGAGCCCTGTCACTGCCAGCGGCGATGACCTATGAGGTCGAGTATAGGAGTGTCTCGAGCTTTGCCATCAGTAATGGCGTTTTGATCTCAAATTATTTTGATATGCCTTCCATAGCGTTTGGTGCTAAGCGCTGATGGGCAGGTCGAGTTCGAAGGGCGGGGCCTCCAGCGGGGCCAGGCCAAATGCGGCACGGGCGGCGTCGCAATCGACATTTTGCACGCCCTGGCTCCAGGACGCCTCGAACTCACGGCATACACTGGAGCGTTGTTCATAAATTGAGCAACTGGTGGCTTGTCCGACTTCACCTTCAAGGCTGCAGCACCGTGCTGGCTTGCGGTCGGTGCCGATCATCGCCACGCGGCTGGGGTTGATCTGCACCACCAGCTCATCGGGCACCGTGCCCCCGGACGAGGCGCACTCACCCCAAAAGAAAGACACGCGAAAGTGTGAACAGCAGGCACCGCAATTCAGACACGGACTGGCTTCGGACATGGGCGTCATCAATAAGAAAAGTAGGAGGAGGGTGCTGCGAAAGGCTCGCCATTCTATCCGTGCCATGGCCGTTGGGAAGAGGGGCACGCACTTATATTTTCGTGGGCAAAATCCCCGGTTGCCTGGGTGAAATCATGCCCTATCAGCTTTACGAATCATTACAGACAATCACCGCCAGCCTGACTATGTTGCAGTGACATGAGCAGGATGCATCGGGCATCGCAGCTCTCATAACAATAAAAGAGACGGACCCATGCAGAACTCGACCCAAGCGGCGAATGCCTGGCGCATTCTGTTCCTGCTGTTCCTCGCCAACCTGTTCAATTTCTTTGACCGTACCATTCCCGCGATCATCATCGAGCCCATCCGCATGGAATGGCACTTGAGCGACTTTCAGCTCGGTATCATCGGCACCGCCTTCACCATCGTCTACGCCATTGCCGGGCTACCGCTCGGGCGCCTGGCCGACACTGGTTCACGCAGTAAGTTGATGGGCTGGGGCCTGTTCGCCTGGAGCGGGCTGACGGCGGTCAATGGCATGGTCGGCAGTTTCTGGACCTTCCTGCTGGTGCGCATGGGCATTGGCATTGGCGAAGCCAGCTATGCACCGGCGGCCAATTCGCTGATTGGCGACCTTTTCCCCGCCCACCGCCGTGCCCGGGCCATGGGGATTTTCATGCTCGGCCTGCCGTTGGGCCTGTTGCTGGCGTTCTTTACCATTGGCGCGATGGTCAAGGCGTTCGACAGTTGGCGCGCGCCCTTCTTTATTGCGGCGGTGCCGGGGCTGATCCTGGCGGTGTTTATGTTCTACATAAAAGAACCCAAGCGAGGGGCAGCGGAAACCGTGCAAGTTTCCCAGGAGCGCGTCGATCGCCCGATCCGCCGCGTGCTGGCCGTGCCGACCTTTCTGTGGCTGGTGCTGGCCGGGCTGTGCTTTAACTTCGCTACCTATGCGTGCAACTCATTCCTGGTGCCGATGCTGCAACGCTATTTCCTCATGCCGTTGCAGGACGCGGCCGTCGCAACCGGCGTCATCGTCGGCCTGACCGGCCTGGTGGGACTGACGCTGGGCGGCTGGATTGCCGACAAGATTCATCAACGGGTCGCCAATGGCCGATTGTTGTTTGCCGCCTTCAGCTTGATCATCTCCACGGTCACCACCGCCTGGGCATTGCACGCCGGGCGTGTCGAAATCGGGGTGTTTGTCGCGCTGTTCAGTGTGGGCTGGTTGTTTGCCTACAACTTCTACACCTGCGTGTATACCGCGATCCAGGACGTGGTCGAACCGCGTTTGCGCGCGACAGCGATGGCGCTGTTCTTTGCCGGGCTGTATTTGCTCGGCGGTGGCATGGGGCCGGTGGTGGTCGGGGCGCTGTCTGATCACTTTGCCCATTCGGCGATGTATGCGGACGGGGCGCAGCAGATGACCGAGGCTTATAAAGCCGTGGGCTTGCATGACGCCATGTACCTGATTCCGGTGGCGCTGTTCTTGACCATGCTGTTTCTGTTCCAGGCCTCGCGCAGTTTTGTGCGCGATGCCAAGCGGATGAAGGAAGGGTTGAGTGTGGTTGAGGTGCCGGCGGCTGCGGCTACGGCTTGAGACCGAGGTGACCCTTTCGCAGGCAAGCCAGCTCCCACCTTTGACCGAGTTGACTGAACCTTGTGTGGTCAACTGTGAGAGCCGGGCTTGCCCGTGACGGCGGATAGCCGACGCCTACACTACCTGACGCCCCGCGATCCAACTGTGGGAGCTGGCTTGCCTGCGATGACGGCCGGATAGCCGACACCCGTCTACC
>NZ_QODJ01000088.1:16856-17621 GCF_009935965.1 Pseudomonas sp. L13 | reverse complement strand
ACGCTGACAGCGCCTAACGCTGTTAACGAAGGTGGGCAGATTACGTACACCGCCACGCTCTCCAACAAAGCTGGCACTGATGT
Source organism: Pseudomonas sp. L13 (assembly GCF_009935965.1). Taxonomy (NCBI): domain Bacteria; kingdom Pseudomonadati; phylum Pseudomonadota; class Gammaproteobacteria; order Pseudomonadales; family Pseudomonadaceae; genus Pseudomonas; species Pseudomonas sp. L13. The sequence goes on along the minus strand of NZ_QODJ01000088.1, from coordinate 17,538 downwards.
AACGCTGAAGTTGGATAACGGTTCGTCGATCACGATCAAGGCTGGCGACACGGTTGGCACCGTAACCGTGCCCGCCCCTACCGATGACGTGTTCATCGATAAGAGCACCCAGACGGTCAAGATCACTGAGACTACTGGCGGCAACTTCGAAAAACTGGAAGTTGCAGGCAATGGCGCAACGACCACGATCAACGACACCATCGACAAAGTCGATGTAGTCCTAACGGCCACCACCACCGTTGGGGAAGGCGGCAACATCGTTTACACCGCCAGCCTTGTGGATAAAAACGGCGCACCGGTGACCAACATCACCAATCCGTTAACCGTGACTTTGGATAACGGCAAAACCATCACCATCGGCGTAAACCAATCGAGCGGTAGCGTTTCGGTTATTGCTCCGGATGATATCTATAAAGGCGATCAAACCGTCACCACCGCCATCAAAGGCGTAACAGGCGGCGAGCATTTCGAGAATCTGGTCCCTGGCACTACCGCGGTGAACACCACCGTTACGGACACTCCGGGTACCGATAACACCACCACCGTGACGCTGACAGCGCCTAACGCTGTTAACGAAGGTGGACAGATTACGTACACCGCCACGCTGTCCAACAAGGCGGGGACCGACGTCACGCTGAAGCTGGATAACGGTTCGTCGATCACGATCAAGGCTGGCGACACT